>CALHRQ010000081.1 GCA_938038175.1 uncultured Granulosicoccaceae bacterium
GTTCATGTAATTTCTCCAATAAAGCAAACGATGCCAATCAGCAGCATGTTTAGCTTGTTGTTATTTTTACCTTTTACGAATGCAACCCCCCTACTTTACACGCAGCTGATAACGCTGAAAAGAAAAAAACCCCGTTTGTCCCCATATCAAGCCTGCAAACCCTGATCGGGCAGGCAAATATAACGGTCCTGATGAGCCAATGAGTTCTTTTAAGCGGCTTGCGAGCGCTCGGGATAAGACCGGAGCCACAACGCAGGCCAGAAACGGTTTTAAACGGGTATGACTAAGACCATCGCGCTATTAGATGCTTGAAGCAGTGATGAAGTTTGTCGAGCGCATGGCAGATTTATCAAGGCTCAGCCAGAAACCCGCCCGATTGCCTTCGCCATAGCTGTGCATACAATGCACCATTGTTGATCAACTGGTCGTGTGTACCCTGTTCAACAATCCGCCCTTGATCCAACACAATGAGACGATCCATCATTGCAATGGTCGATAAGCGATGCGCAATGGCAATAACAGTCTTGCCATCCATTAACGAAGCAAGGTTTTCCTGTATCGCTGCTTCAACTTCGCTATCCAGCGCAGAGGTCGCCTCATCAAGTACCAGCACAGGTGCATTTTTCAAAAACATTCGCGCTATTGCGATACGTTGACGTTGACCGCCCGAGAGCTTGACGCCCCGCTCCCCTACTTGTGCCTGATAACCAAGTCGGCCTTTTGCATCGACAAGATCGCCAATAAACTCACTCGCATTTGCACGCATCGCAGCCTGATCAACGGCTTGTTGTGTTGCATCGGGATTACCATAAGCGATATTGTCAAACACTGAACGATGCAATAGCGCTGAATCTTGTGTGACTACTCCAATTTGTTGGCGTAGAGACTCCTGCGTTACGACACTGATGTCTTGCCCGTCTATGCGGATGCAGCCTGATTCGACATCGTACAAACGCAGCAGCAAATTGGTTAACGTCGTTTTGCCAGCACCAGAGCGCCCAACCAATCCAATTTTTTCACCTGGCTTTATACGCAGATCCAGTGATTCGAACGCACCTGCTTCTTTGCCGTAATGAAAACGCACTTTTTCAAAACTGATTTCACCACGGCTCACTAGCAGTTCGGTTGCATCAGGTTTATCCTGAACCTCAGTTTTGCGTGACAGCATTTCCATGCCATCAAAAACCACCCCAATACTCTCAAACAGGTTGGACAACTCCCACATGATCCATTGCGACATGCCCTGAAGGCGCAATACAAGCCCAACACCCACCGCTACTGCACCCACGGAAATACTGCTGCCTAACCACAATCCCACGCTGGTTGCTCCGACGCTGAACAACAATAAACCGTTAAGCAGAGATAAGAAAAAATTAAGCTCCGTGACAAGTTGCATTTGCGGATGAACCGTACCTAAAAAACCTTGCATACTTTCGCGAGCATATTGCGCTTCACGACCACTGTGGGCGAACAACTTCACCGTCATGATATTAGTGTAACTATCGACAACCCTGCCGGTCATGTCAGAGCGAGCATCTGCCTGCAACCTGGAAATGGTTTCCAGCTTCGGCAAAAAAAGACGCATTAAAAGCACATAGCCAACGACCCATAAAAGAAACGGTACGATAAGCCATGTGTCAAATGAGGCCAGAAGAAAAAGCGCAGCTAAAAAATACACCAGTACATACACCAGTACATCCAGTACTTTCATCACAGCTTCGCGCACGCCTAGTGCTGTTTGCATCACCTTTGTCGAAACCCTGCCGGCAAATTCATCCTGAAAAAAAGCATAGCTTTGACCCAACATATGCCGATGCATTAACCAACGGATAGCCATCGGGTAGTTTCCAATAACGGTTTGATGCACCACCACAGACTGCATCAAGCCCACAAACGGCAACAAAATGAGGATCAGAAACCCAATCCAGATTAACTTGCCACGCTCATCGGCCAGGAAGGTATTTCTGTCAGCGCTACTGAGCCAATCAACCAGGTTGCCAAGATAACCAAACAGGCTGACTTCCAAAATGGAGATAAGGGCTGTAAGTACGGCAAGCAGAAGCATCCAGACCCAGTGTGGCCTGGTATAAAACCACACAAAGCCCAGAAATTTATCGGGTGGCTGCTTAGCTGTGTAATCCGGGAACGGATCCATCAAGCCTTCAAAGAAAACAAATAGACGCTTCATGTTTGGTTTAATCTGTCTATGTTCACTTTTGTTTGGACAATTGGCATGCGATCCATTTGTCGGCTATCAATCGGTTATCACTCGGCTATCAATCCAAGGACGGTGCCGGCGGTAAGGGTGATTTAGAATGGTTAATGTGATTGGTCATATTGGTGAAAACAATCGTGCTGTAGGCCATGCAGATATCCACCAGATTTTCATCGCTGAATCCAGCCGCACGCACTCGGTCTAAAAAGTCAGGGGCAAGCACTCCACGCTGGCCATACAATGTTCTAATAAGCTCGCAGAGCACTTGTGAACGCTCATCTTCGAGCGTATCTCCTCGCCTGATAGCCCGCTGCTCCGTCAGATCAAGACCCGCAGCTCGCGATTTTACGGTATGGATTGAAAGACAGAACTCACAGTTCGTCAACTCGCTTACAAGCAGTTTAATGCATTCAATCTCTCTCTCAGACAGTGAGCCTGCCTTGAGGGCGGCCTCCATCGTCAGATAAGCTTGTAATGCCGGCTCGCTGTTAGCAAATTGCAGGTATATTTCAGACAGGCGGCCATTGATCCGAACAGGTTCAAGCGCTTCAAGGCTCGTGTTGGAAAGGGCAGATTCCTTGCAGGTATTGAGTCTTGCCACAAAAATGATTCTCGGTTTCAGGTTGCGTACATTATGCATGATCGGTTCTACAGACTAGTAGAAAAACAGATTACCCGCATGCTCTCTTTATGGGTTAAACCAGCGGTGTTACCAGAACACCCGCAAGCTGTGATCGATCCCGAGAAACCAGTGCTGTATGTACTCGAGAAAGGGGGCCTTGCTGATCGAGCCACTTTGAACCAGGTATGCCAAAAGTTTAATCTACCACCGCCAGGTGCGCAGCTGGATTACGGCAATCTGCAGGAATCCAGCTCGGTGGATGTACTTCGTCACCGCCAGGGTTTCGTAATGCGTCGCCATCGCCTTGTTCGATCACAGCGCTTGAAACGCTTGGTCAATACACGCCTGACTCAAAATCCTGGTGATTTGCAAATAGTGCCTGTCGGTATTTACTGGGGTCGTGAACCCGATAAAGAAGTCTCTTTCTGGTCACTCTTTTTCAGTGAGAACTGGCAGATCGGTGGCCGCACCCGAAAATTTTTTACAACTTTGTTTTATGGACGAGACACATTGCTTAATTTCAGTGAACCCTTGTCCATTGACGCGCTTATCGATACTTACGCCAACAGTGAAGGGCCGACAAATGACCAACCAGACAACAAAGCCATTTCTGCTGAACTTGTACAACATAAGCTTTCACGAATACTGCGTGTACATTTCAGACAACGGCGCATTGCCAGTGTCGGACCAGATCAGTCTCATCGGCGCATGCTGGTCAGCGAGGTATTGCAAGACAAAGCAGTAACCGACGTTATCAATAATGAGGCCGCAAACGATCATAATAAAATTCAACGCCTGCAACGACAAGCCGAAAAGTACGCTAATGAAATAGCGGCAGATATGTCCTACCCCACTGTTCGCGTCCTGCACCGACTGATGAGTCGCTTGTGGACTCAACTCTATGATGGTGTGGAAGTCGCTGGTATAGATCGACTGAACAAAGCCGCCAGCGGACGCGAAGTGATCTACGTACCTTGCCACCGAAGCCATATCGACTATCTGCTACTGTCCTACTTGCTTTACATCAACGGCCATTCATTGCCACACATTGCTGCGGGCATCAATTTAAATCTGCCTTTGGTAGGTGGATTACTGCGTCGCGGTGGTGCGTTCTTTTTAAGACGCAGCTTTGCTGGCAACAAGCTGTATGCCACGGTATTCAAAGCCTACCTCAGTACTATCCTGCAACGCGGGCATGCTATCGAATACTTTGTTGAAGGTGGGCGCAGCCGGACAGGAAGATTACTCCCCCCTAAGGGTGGCATGCTGGCTATGACGGTCAATGCTTATTTACGCAACCCGAGCACGCCAGTCGTCTTTATACCCGTTTATTTAGGGTACGAACGGTTGCTGGAAGGTCGCGCATTTACCAGTGAACTTGCTGGTGGTAAAAAACAAAAAGAAACTGTTTTTGCCTTGTTGAAATCCTTACGCACACTGCGCGAAGAGTATGGCAGCGTATTTGTTAATTTCGGCACACCTATCGAACTTGATCAGCTACTTGATAAGCATCATCAAACATGGCGTGACGCACCGACTGAAACTGATCGACCCACCTGGCTGACACCAGTTATAACTGAACTGGGCAATACCATTATGCAGCACATCAACAGTGCTGCTTACATTAATCCAATCAACTTACTGGCAACTGCGCTACTGGCAACACCGCGTGGTGTGTTAAGCCAGCAAGATTTAAAACACCAGATGGCTCTGTATCATGACTTGCTGTTTAATCTTGCAAAGAACAGTACACTCGTAGTGCCTGCAATAGATTTTGACGAAGCCATAGAACATGGACAAAAACTGGGGTTTGTACAAAAAAGTGACGACCCACTGGGCACTCTGATCTCCATCAAACCAGGTCGAGCCGCGCCACTCACCTACTTTAGCAACAATATCCAACATCTACTGACGTTGCCATCACTAATCGCCTGTTGTTTTTTAAACCATGCTGTGCGCAGCTACCAGGACATCAGTAAACTGGTTTCCTATGCACATCCGTTTTTAAGTTCTGAGTTTTTCCTACCTGACGATCCACATGCAACACGTGTTGACGAGACGCTCAATGCCCTGAAAAGCTGTAATCTGTTACGCATGCAAGATGACAACTATCGGCGTGCACCTGCTGGCAGCACAGAAGCTGTGTCATTGATGAGGCTGGCAGAAGTGGTTATGCCATCCCTGGAGCGATATTTTCTTGCAGCGTCAGTACTGGTACCAGCTGGACAAAATGGTATAGATAAAATGGCACTCGCGCATAGGTGCGAGGCTTGTGCAAACAGATTGGCTCATACACATGGAAAAAATGCTAGCGATTTGTATGACAAACACTTGCTGGAAAGCTTGTTAAGCACGCTGGCCAAAACTCACTATGTGCACCAACGAGAAGAATTATTTGTCGCATCCGAAGCATTAAACGAAATCGCACAACAAACTCGCACACTATTGCCAGAGCAAACCCGACATGCCATATTGAATGCTGCGCTAGAATCCAATCACCAGCAAAAATAAACCCTTCTCGAATACTTGTTACAATACAACAATAATACTATTGACATTAACTGAAGCAGAAGCTAATCCTTTTATCGATTACACCTTGCACATTGGAACACAAGCTGCTTATATCTTTATACCAACCGTTTTAGAAGCACCTACTCCAATGGCAATACCCTATAAAAAATATCTACTGCCAAGCGCGCTCATTCTATTCACCAACACACCAATGAGCTATGCAGCGGACGCCAGATCTGCCGCTCTCGGTGGTTCAGCTATCGCCAATGGTAAAGGTGCCTATGGCACTTTAGAGAATCCATCCACGCTAATGCGACTCAAACGCAATGGCCAGTCTTTTCATTTTCACTTAGGCGCAAGCGCTGATGTCAGAGATGAATCTGGTGTTATAGAGGAGTTGGCAGACGAAGATGATCTGATTGACCAAATTGATTCAGAAATTGACAGGCTAACGAACTCCCCCCTGAACTGTAGCCTTGATCAGCTGGGATTGGATGTAGAATGTTTATCCAATACGATGGAACTGGGTTCGCTATCAGATCGTTTATTGAATATTTTTAGCGGGCTCGATAGTCGGCCCCTCGATGCCAATATAACATTCAATCTGGGCCTCGCAGTATCCAGGACAAGGGTACCTTTTGCTGTTCATTTTCGTTCCAGCGCAACGATCTTCGCGCAATCCGATATCTCCAACAATGATATTGAATACATTGAAGTCATTTCCAATGCACTGATCGACAACTCTCTTACATTGGGTGAAATAGTGAATAACGCACCTTTTGATATTGACGATAGCGGCACACTGGTCATTCAAGAGCCTGATGACGTGCTGGATTCGACCGCCCAGGGCAGCGCTCTAATAAGGCAGCAACTTGGAATCAGTTTCGCCGGCAGTTTTAACCTGGGTGGACTGGATTGGGATATTGGTATAACACCGAAATTTTCAGATCTTAGCGCCGGTGCTTTTGTTTCAGATATAGATGAGAACTTTGATTCTGATTCAGATGGACCAAGCCTCAGCGACAGACTAGAAGACGGCCAGGTTGATGAAACCACTACTACTGTTGATATAGGCTTAACAACCGATTTAACAATATTACCAGTACGCTTCTCTGTCGTTGGCCGTAACCTGATTACAGAGTCAGTGACCACTGAAGGCGGCTTCAAGTTTGAAACGACACCACAAATAATTGTCGGTGGTGCGTTTGATATCGGCTTGTTTACCATCTCAGGTGATCTGGCACTGAACGAAGCGCAAGTGGATAACCTCGACACACAAGTAGTATCCCTTGGTGCAGAATTTGGCGGGCGCTTTTTTGCGCTTCGTGCAGGTATCGCACACGACAATGCCCGTATCGAAGAAGCTAGCAGCCTGAGTCTGGGCGCGAGTCTGGGCCCCTTGCACATTGGTGGACGAATAACTGACGCAACACAAGCGCAATTAGGTGCACAACTCGCCTTCAGTTTTTAAGCCGGTTATATAAAAACAAGCTTGGCTGCGCTCTGAAGTATGGCTTTTGCTGCGCTTGAAGAATGTCAGCGATCTACCCTTTGAAGTGGTCATAGCGCCACTAATTTACGCTTTATCTGTCGGGCCTGCCTGCGCATCGCGGCAGGCAACTCGATTTCCTGCAAATGTTGCAACCATGTACCACTCGGTACAGGCAGTCTAAAAAAAACACCAATAGCATTATCGTATTCTGACAAAGTCCAGCGATACGCCTGCGCAAAACCAGCGCGTTTAAAAACAACAACTGCCTTGGCAAAATGCTGCCGACTGATACAATTCACAACCAACACAGCCTCAGGTGTCAAATGACGCGATAGCTCAGCTACCCAGACATCGGTAATAGCTTGCGCACGAACCGGTTCACCTTCAGCATGACCAAATAAATCATCGATGATCAAATCAAATCGATGCGTTTTCGCAGTAGTGACCCACTCTATTGCATTGCCATGCACTAGCTCTATGGTATCGCTGGCAACACCAAACCAGCGCTGTGCAATATCGATGTGCGCTGCATCAATTTCCACTGCTGTTAAATTTTCAAACGGTACAAGTCGCTGTAGTTGTCGAACGCTGGCACCGCCACCAAGCCCCAGCATCAGTATGTTTTTTGTATTCTCAGGTGCTCGGTATAGCACCGGCAAGCTTAAACAATCCCAGATTGCCCCAGAAAAGGGCCTATTTTCATTCCATTGGCTATGAAACACACCATTGCTGTAGAGCCTGACTGTCTTGCCAGCACTACGCACGCTGTAATGAGTGCCATCGATATACGTTTCCCAAAGTAATCCCACTGCAAATCCAATTTTTTAACAAACCTTGATGCCGTTCTGAGTGATGATGTCGCTTTCTGGCTGTAACGTCGTTTTTAGCCTTATTGCTGTATCTGGCTATAGCGATTCTTAAAGCTATAATGTTGTTTTAACCGGAAATTTTTATACAGGCCCTATCCATGTTTTCAGAAAGGGAAGCAGCAAACAATGACTCAAGCCTGCACGAATTCTGCATGCAAAATTAAAAAATGATTCAATCATCATTTCTGATCACTTATTCAGGCAGAATAGGCAAAAGCCTGGATAAGCTGATCACGACATGTTTCCAACACCATTCTACAGACTCCTGATCTCGGCGTTGATATTACTGCAGATTGTGGGCTGCAGCGATGTTCCGCCTGAGCACATTCAAGTATCTGAAAAGCCAGCAGCTTCCATTAGCATTGCACAAACTGAAACAACTGCAAGCAAGATCAGTACACGAGTACGAGTTGATATTGACAACTTGATTGCATTAGCGGATGCACAAATACCGGCAAAGCACACCGATGCAGATCGAAAAAAAATCTGCAAAAAAGTACTTGGCATTAAAATCTGTGGAACCGCAAAATGGCAGTACTCAGTACAACGCCAGGGTCCACCAACAGTCAGCGGCAGTGGAAGCCAGCTACAGTTTACGATGCCAATGCGCTTCTTCGGCAATGCCGGGCTAAGTGGCGATGTCGCCAAGGTGCTCAACTTTGATAAGCTGGACTTCGATGGTGCACTAAACGCAATACTGGACTTAGACATTGATCTTACCGAGCAGTGGTGCCCCAGGATCATTAGCCAGGCAGACTATGAGTGGACAAAACCTCCAAAACTGCAATGGGCATCCAGATTTGACTTTGATATACAGGACCAGCTGGATAAGGCACTACGTGAGCAATTATCCACGTTGCAGGGAAAAGTAGATCAGGCAATTGATTGTCATGAAATCAGACAACAATTAGACCAACACTGGCAAGCCCAAAGCATCGCTGTGCAACTGCCTGAGATGGGTCAGATGTATTTGAATATCGATCCAACCGGTTTTGCTTTCTCAGGCCTGCAAATTCAACAAGAAAAAATCGGCCTGGCCTTTGCACTGGATGCATTCACAAGCCTTGACCCCAACCCAATAATACAGACAGAAAAAACGCTCCCGCCATTAGTCAAAACAGCTTACCAGCCAGGCAAAACACAGTTTGATTTAACCATCAGAGCTGGCTATGAACAATTAACTTCTCTCGTCGCAGCACAAGTGGTTGGTCAAACATTTAATGAGCAAAGCCCGCTAGGCGAAATAGCAGTGATCATTGATTCGTTAGATATCAGCAGTAGCGCAGATGGGCTTGTGTTAAAGACAGGTTTTGAGGCACAACTTCCGGGCAGAAAAAACAAAACCCCAGGGACCGTCTATCTGCAGGCAACACCCGTATTGGACGCCTTCTCTAATACCGTGAAACTAAAAGATATCGCTCTTACGAATATACTGGATAGCACCGTGTGGAATGCGCTCGTTAGCGTATTCAAAAAACAGATAATCAAACAAATAGAAACAAGCGCCGTGCTACCACTGGATACTCGGATTACAGAACTGGAACAACAGATAATACAGCAATTGAATGATCCATCAAAGACAGAGGGCTTGATCATTGATGCAGATTATCTATCAATAAAACTTCTACAGATCGTTCCTGAAAACCAGGCGCTTGCCATGATTGTCAGAGCTGAATCAGAAATTGATATAGAGTTACCGGCAAGTACGATGATTAAATCGCAATAGTTCAGAATTGTTTCTGTGCTGAATTTGCACCAGTCTTAAACTTCACTCGTTTCAAATCTCACTGGAATTATAATTTCTCGTATTGCAGCTATCCAGTGTCTATTTCACTGAACATGGTCAGGTCAATCGCAAAACCATTTTATGGCCGCATATCAACCGACTCATCTGTAACACGCTTTACAATGTTGATGCTTCGCTCACGATCGATTTTCAATGGCATCAAAAGACTCTTTTCGCCAACAAATTTTTCACCATGCAAAGCTCCCACATCGAAGCGAAAAACATATTGCGCTTCGATACCCATACGTAGATCGCTAATGACTAACCTCCCCGCTTCATTTTTAGCTGCGACCATTCCATCTGTAAACCAGTCTAGCCGCGCTACCGGCCAATGCGCATCGGCAATATCGAAAAGCGGTTTGCCTCGATCATAGGTTGCAAAACGCACATCTTGAGAGGAATCAAATACAGAATAATAGCCTTCGTGATAGAGCGTACTTTCGGTCGAAACCATTCGCCAAAGAAGTGAAAACGGCGTTGGTGCAACTAACACATTGTTGGCTGGTAATGAGCGCGCCTGTAATGCTCTTATCGACAAACTCTTTACGTGTTGCTGTACGGCTACCGTAAGCAATAAATAAGCGGTACTTAAAAAAAGCCCAACCTTGAGTGCTCTGCTATTGCCCTTTGCCTCACTTCGCCAAGCCAGCCACAAACCAACAAGTATTGGCAAGGTGTAGGCGAGATCAATGATAAATATCGAGCCAATAGCTACCGGCTTAACGGGCAAAGGCCACCAAATTTGCGTGCCATATAAAGTAAATGCATCAAGCAGTGGGTGAGTGATCAGAGTGAGCCAGGTAAACAAAAACCACCGCTGGTAAGAGGGAATTTGCTCAGACCAGCTACGCGCAAAGCCCAGTGAGAAGAGTCTTTGCAGAAGCCACGCAACAAACGGGCTTATAGCTGTAAGCACTAAAAGCGAATGGCTGAAACTTCTGTGGTAGGTGAAGCTCTCAACAGCATCGATATACTGCACAAGCACATCGGCATCAGGCAATGATCCGACTACGCCGCCAACTACAATAGCGCGTCGCCCAAGTCGTTTGCCAAGAGTGAGATGACCAATGGCAGCACCAAGCACAAACTGAGAAACAGAATCCACGAAAAAGCGTCTAAAGAAATCTAAAGCTGAGTGTAGCAGGCATCGTATACATCAATGCTTTAATCGCTTCAAATATCGCTTAGAAGCAAATCACTGAACTTATCAAACTGAAGAACACTGACTTAGTCTAGTGAATGGGTTCGCTCGTTTAAGAGCGCTTGCTCCTGGACATCTTTTGCAGAAGGCATAATTTGCTTTGAACGCACTGTTGGCGCAGATGCAAGCCTTGCCGGATCCAGTAGGTTTGTACACCAGTCGACGCCAACTGCCAAATGCTCAGCAGCGAGTAATTCGTTATCTAAAAAAGCCATTACTTCAGGCGCGTCACCCAGCACATACTCAATCGCTAACTTAGCTCGTGGCAACACCATTGGGTCTGCTATGCGATTACGTTGTCCCCAGCTAACAATAATATCTGAGCAGGTTTGATTGTCCGGGTCTGACAGTCGGTTTACGGTGGCAAGAGTGCGTGAGATGCCAAACGTCTTGGCCATTAACACCTCTTCCACCAGGTTCGCCATATCTTCTCTGATGGTGGTGTAACTGTAAAAAGATGAAGCGCCATCACCACCTATCAATGCCCCTATATGAGCAGGATCAGCAAGCTTTTGTGCGTCCGACGCATCTGCACCACGGTAGCGTACATTGGCAAAGTTCTTCATCTCATCACTTATCAGCGGCAATACGTCCTGCATTTGCACTGATAGCCAGTTATCAGAGTTAGAGTCAATTGCCTCAAAAACAGTTAAACCGCTTTGCAGAAGATCAGGGATAGTTGCTTTTGGTACGAAGTCGTTTGCATGGGCAAGCTCATGGAACAGTAATGATGTCAAAAGCTCGACCATATCGCCAAAGGGTCGAGACGAATCATCTTCTAACGAGTAAAACGTGTATGCCCTGTCAAAGCCTTTACGCCACGATGAGAAAACCAAAAAATTGAGATCGGAGCCAAAGGAGGATCGAAAATCCTCTGCAAGCGTAACCGCAAGCTTTTCTTCCGCACTTAACCACAAATAGAACGGATCAAGGTATATCGCACCTGTAAGTGATGTGTAAAACGATGGCCGTACGTCACTGCCAATCATAATCGCGGTTGCGGAAGAGAAAAGATCAAGTAATTCAGGAGAAGCCTGCTGTAACACTTCTTCGAAACGCGTACCCATCCAACTATGACTGACTATCAGGCGATCCATGATGTCATTGATAACAGGGGTGTTAACACCATCACCAATAAAGGGCAGCGTACTGACCGGACAAGATTCAGCTGTGGTCCTGATCAATACACATTCTTTAAGAACAGGCTTGAACGGACTGCTGTCCCGAAACACAAAGCTGTCTTCAGAACTGACGATATCACGATTGGCATTGATGTCCTGCGCAGCCGCCGGTTCACTTGAACCATCGCCAGCTGAACCACCAGATGTACAGGCAACAAGTAGTGATAGTGCAAAGGCAGCAGCTACAGTTTGGCTTCGCGCTAAAATAACGCCTGGCGCGCAATTAGAGCTTGCGCTTAACATGCGTCTTAGCTCGAACACTTTTGTTTTCAGAATTGTCATCTACACTATGCCCATGACGGAATAAGATCGCGCAAACATCACGCACTCTTAAACTACTTTGTCGGCTGGTAAACCTTACGAATTTATACCAGATTTGCCGGGTTTTATCTAAATGGAAGACAATCCATGTGCATTCAGCTTTAGCACTTGCATCTATTGGCTTTTTTTGTGAACCAGTACTAATAATTACAGCCCGAGAGGCACTCAGGGACGTAAAAGCCTGCTTTCAACAAACTTCACTGGATCTTTATCGAAGCAGTGAAGTAAAGCCAAGACAGGCTGCTTGCTGTAACCCCAGTTGATCAGTTGGACAGAATTTCTACACGACGGTTCCGTGCTCGACCAGCCTCAGATTGGTTGGTATCCTTCGGCTTTGACTCGCCGAATGCTTTGTATTCAATGCGATCAGAAGCAACACCGTTCTCAATCAAGAAATCGCGCACACGCAGTGCACGGCGTTCAGAAAGCGGTTGATTGTATTCTTCAGAAGCAATCCAGTCAGTATGCCCTTCAAGCATGATTGATTCGTTCGAATTTCTTAATCGAGCTGCGACGTCAACGAGTGTACTACGTGCCGCGGCTGTTAGCTTTGACTGGTCGAAATCGAAATTCACTACTGGAAAAAGTTCAGGTGCCGTGGTCTTTGGAGGCTCGACCACTTCTGGTGCAGGATTAGCTGCCGGCGCTGCAACAATCGCAGGTATCAGAGCCGCTGCAGGCGCTGCGTTTCTGACTTTTCCAAAACGCTTAACTAAACCAATGGATGCGTATTGTTGATCGGTGTCAAGCGCGAGAAACTCGCCACGCAAAGCAAAGCCATTACCAAAACCATACTCAAGCCCAGCACCCAAAGCCAAATGAACTTCATTATTCACGGTGTGATCCAGCTCGGAATTAGCACTGACACCACCCACACCAACGCGTCCATACAGCGATAAGCCTTCGCGACGGGCAATGCCATTATTGCTGCGACTTCCATTAAATCCACTGCGACTATTAAGCACATAGACAATGGC
Source organism: uncultured Granulosicoccaceae bacterium (assembly GCA_938038175.1). Taxonomy (GTDB): domain Bacteria; phylum Pseudomonadota; class Gammaproteobacteria; order Granulosicoccales; family Granulosicoccaceae; genus Granulosicoccus. The sequence goes on from CALHRQ010000081.1 coordinate 13,176, forward strand.
ACTTAGCCCAGCGACTTGATAATCAATATCACCAACTTCGCTGCCTAAAAAAGAAATACCGGCCGCACCCAAATCCGCAAAATACACTTCTGCTGAGAGGCGCGTTGTAAAATCATATCCCAGCGTTACATGAAAACCAGTATCGTTCTGCTCACTAACCGTAATGCTTTGATTAGGAGTGCGAGGTTCAAGCTGCGATGCACCTACCCCACCACCAATGTAAACACGTGGCGTAAACTGCTTGGTTTCTTCATTTGCCTGTGCTGCACCCAGAATCACAAACCCCGATACACAACTCAGTGCAGCACCGATCACAACACACAAACGCTTTTTTTGTTTGTAATGTGATCTCACTGACGATCGCCGCGCCTTTCTACTAATACGCATAATCATTGTGCGTCTCCAGAGGAGCTTGCTCGCAAGCAGCCTGCTAGCGGTTTACGAAACCTTCTTACTCCAATAAAAGCGAGTAGTAGTACCAAATACTGTAGTGATGTGCCGCCCAATGCGGAGCCTTCAACACCAACCTCGATGGTCAGGTTGTCGCAATTACATTCGTCAAAGTCATTCAAGCCATTGTTATTGATATCACTGAATCGGGTTACTTCGGCACTGACTGTTCCAGTTGCCTGAGTACCAGCGGAATCTTCAATGACGTACAAAAAGCTATCCGGACCCGTAAAACCGAAATCGGGGGTATAACTTATCTGTCCATCCAGAATAACGACTGTTGCATTGGTCGTATCTGAGACACTGACCAAGGTCAAGCCATTTCCAGTTGCATCAATATCATTGGCGAGTACATCAACCAAAATGGTGGAACCCTGCGCCACGCTGACAGCGTCCGGATTAGCCATGGTCATATTCGCAGCTGCGCCGTCATTACCACTATCACTGTTATCACCATCATTAATCACGATGAAATCATCACCACCGGAACCAGTGTCATTGTTGTTTATCCCATCTTGATCACCACTATCGGTTTGACCATTTGTATTGTCGCCCTGATCAACAGGATCGCCGTCGCCCGAGCCAGTATCAGTATTCTGATCACCCTCATCGCCTAACCCGTCACCCTGATCATTGTCATTGTTTGAACCATCGCCTTGATCATTGCCGCCACCTATACCATCCTGATCAGCATCACCGTTCGAACCATCTCCAGCATCCTGATCAGCATCATTACCTGATCCCGTATCAGAATTGTCTGTATCAGCTGCATCTACGATATTGACAAAAGAGAAGTTAAGATCGTTGGGTGCTCCCCCATCTACACTGAACGGAAGCGGATTTGAACCTTCTGGCAACCCTAAGCCTGGCGGTAAATCAGCATCATCTTCATCAAGAACTAAAAAGAATTGCCCGTCGGGTAAGCCCGGCAAAACAAAATTGCCAGTCATATCCGAAATAAAGGTTGACCCCAACTGTTCGTCAACAGCGGGATCAAACTCACCATTGCGATCGCTATCAGCGAAAACAGTCAGCGAAATATCGCTGATGCCCGCCTCAGTATCATCGCGCTGCCCATCTTCATTTTCATCAAGAAAAACAGACCCAGAGCCTGTATTGATAGTGTTGGCAAGATAGTAACCCGACACACCGCCATAAATATCAGCGCCATCACCAAACAGGATATTTTCATCCTGTGTGTCATCAGGAAAGGTTGACGGGTCTGTCAACACATGCAAAGTTTCATCTACGTCTTCCGGGAAATACGAAAAGCCGTAGTAGCGTTCGCCTGCCTCAAGTCCAAGCTCTGTGGCTGAAACGAACGCGATTCCAACAGACTCTGTTGAGTCTTTTAGAAACGTTGCAAAGCCTTGCGGTGTGAGGCTGCTGTTTTGAAAAAAAGTATAGTTATGGCGCAGATCGGTGACCCCATAACACAAGTTGTCACCTGAACAACCATTACCATGGATGCGTACCAATGGGCCATACTCCAAAGGTTCGCCAAAAATACTGAGCTCTTTGATTGCGGCTATCTGGATAGGGTTATTACCACTCTTCTCAGCAACCACATGACCCGCTGCGTTCATTGCTGATTTGCTCAGTGGAGCCAGCAGTCCAAAATCGAAAATATGATCTACACGTTCGATGTTGTTTGGGTTAGGCCCGATATTCGAGAACAGATTTAAGGCGCCTCGATTGATCACACGACTGGCAATCAACTCAGCCATGTCACAATTGCCGGTATCTGACCCATCCGATGGGTAGTCCGCGTTCAACACATCTGATGCCGCGCCAAAGCGCTCAACAAAAACACCACAAGGGTTACCCACTGCAACATCGGCTACATTGTCACGTTGCAATGACACACGATCAGCCGTGCTTGCAAAGTCAAACTGCAGTCCGTTTGCAACAAAACCTTCCATTATCTGATTGGTACCAGCACCCCATAAAAAAGTTTGCCCATCGACACTGTACTGAAAAGGCGTTGCTGGCTCGCTGCGCGTCTGCACAGTGCTAACCTCTCCCGCAGCATGCAGATTGCCTGCGAGCAGTACACCACTAAAAAGTGGAAACGCCTTCTTTACAAGAGATGTCAATTTTTTCATGTTAGTTTTTCGAAAGTAAGACATAACGTTGTCCATGATAGTCATAGAACGGATTGGAGCAGAATGCCAGTTAATTTACATCAATTGCGCTATATAATTATAGGCGTGTAAAAAAGAGGCGTCCCGCCTCAATATTTTAAGCTTACCGGCTTCAGGCAGGGCCAGCTGCGGAACATGACACACATTTACAAGGAATAACAGGTATGAGTATCAAAGATAGCTGAAAGTTGCTATCAATTTCAAGATGTTAGGGTTACCGCCAGGACTGCTGTCGCAATTGGCTAAACTCAGACCACAGCCGTAAAAAGACATTGGTATGACAGTGATTGGCTCGGATTACTTGAAAGTAACGTGATTCCAGCCACTGGTTGGGAAATGCCCATCCGAGAGAAAGATTCTCTCATCGGCATCATGTGAAGCGTACTGCTTTAAAGAATCAGCGTTGCTGCGACCAAAAGACACTCGAAATAAACTGTCAGCTGACTTTAACTCTTCGTATGGCCCAATGAAAGTTTTGTCTGTTCCAACCTGAACATCGATGTATCTGGAGGTACTGACGTAATTGTCAATCCATTTCTGCATGTCACCAAAATGAGGTTTGAGCGCAAAAGAGGTATCTGCAACCAGTAAAACCTTGGTCGGGTTTTTACTTTTGTAGAAGTGCGCACCGGCCCAAGCCACAATATGCAGCAGCACAAAGACCGAAAAGACCTTTATCCATTTCATGCTTTAACCCACATATTGCCGTAGTTTTTGTACCTTATTCTATTTTATGTAACTCACTTACATTTCAGAATTCAGTAAATTGCCGATTCGGTACGATGCTGAATCCACACTGGATTCTATATAGGCACCCTCGGCCAATCCCGCCAGTGATTTAAGCTCCTCGGATTTCACCTCGTAAGCAATGGCATGCACCGGTATTCCAGACCACTCCAGCATCTCGCTAACGCTTTCGAGGTCAAGGCCGCGGTTTCGCTCGCCATCTGAAAGCACAAATATGACGCGCTTGTGGTCGGGGTAGGAATCAGAAAACTCTAACAAAAGATTAGCGGCAACCACGATACCGTCGTTAGTGGCCGTTTTACCGCTTGCCGATAGCCGTTCAACGGCACCAATAAACAAGGATTTTTGTTGTACATCAAAATCCCTGACATATAAATCTACATTGACACTTTCGTTGTAACTGACAAGGCCAATAGCGTTGCCTGAGCTAATCAAGTCAGAAGACTCAATCATTGCTTTTTTAAGGTTCTTTAACCTCGTGCCATCCATGGAGCCAGAAACATCGGCGACAAACACCGCTGCTATTGGCCGTCCACCAGACTTTTTCTCTTTCCATATACCTTGTGCACGAGCGATGACAGACTTGTCATCAATGGAATAGGCTGCACTGTAATCCGAATTTTTGCCAAAACCAAATCGGTTAACCACATTTTGCGATTGATCAGCAAACTGTGCAAATTTGGTTAAGGCTTCCACCTCAGCATCATCCGCTTCGGGAGTCGCAAACAAAGGGCTGTCGTGTCGAATGCCAAACGGAACAAACTGATAATCTTTCATGCCCGTGACATTGACCCATGATTGATGCTCCATCACTAAAGCATCGAGCACTCCACTGCCTTGCGCAGCGTCCCGCATTTGCAAAGTAGTTTGAGCCACGAATGGGACACCAGTTTGAAAGGCTTCAAATGCACTCGCAACATCTGGGCTGAGCATTTGAGATTCATCACCCTCAGCAAAAGCATGCAATACGGTTAAAAGGAAATTTAAACCCGTGCTTGAAGTGTATGGGTTGGTGTATCCCATTGAGAACGAGCCATTGCTGACATTATTTAGTAACTTTGGGACATCCAGATTTCCATTAGTGGTAATCATGTCTGCCTTGGATTTTTTTACAATAATGCCTGCAGTGTTTGGCGCTGTTTTCTCAGCAATGAGATCCATGCTAATTCCATCAGCGCTAAGCATGTCACCCCACAGGGTATTACTTGGAGAGAAGGCATCTGGTGTGTATTGGTCGGCTAACATAAACTGTGCGCCGAGGCCCGATGCGATTTTTCTGATGTTGATGCTGGCTGTTTTGCCATTGGATAACTGAATTTGTTCGCGGTTAAATGCCTCGGCCAATTCGATATAAAACCTATCACGTCCAGATCCGGCTTTTTCAGACGAGGTGAATATTTCAACCGCTTCGATATTTCGGCTGTCGCGTCGTCCGGTTAAAATTGGATAATCGTCGAGATCAGGTAACAAGGCAGCCAAATTGGTTCTTGAGAGCTGGATATTTGCACGCGCCTGGTTCTCTCGATAACTCGGCCTGACTTTGTCTTCCACCACTTTAGCAATGGCATCGCGGGCGGCTTCTGGGCTGTCTATTTTCTGACCACAACCAGTGAGCACTAACCCAACCACAATCAACAGCATTGCAATACCTTCAACGCTTCCAGATTTTCGCATGCGTTTCAACCTTGTAAAAACAGAACTTATAAAAATGGAATAAAAACAGCAGATCGAAATACACCCTGGACACTACTTTCCAGTATTACTGGCAATTTCTGCCAGGCTGACAAGCCTGGCCATTGTATCCAATCTTTCATAATCACTATATGAACGAATATTGGCAACTTCAACCGCTGTATCGGTAAGTGCGCTGAATAGCTTGCGGTTCTCATCCAGCAAACCAGTTAAGCGCTCACTTTGCCCGGCGTTTAGTTCGCTTTTTCGCTCGTGAGAATTGGCTTGATCATCGTGTCGAGAAATAGACGAAAGACTATGGCCAACCGCCACCGCATCGGTCAGATTTTGTATGGCGTTTTTCTGCACGCGTCTGGCAGCAGACAGGTATGCCATCGGGCTGTTCTTCTTACCAATAAACCGCGTTTCTACCACTGAGTGATAGTCAGCGAGGATATCTGTGAGCGTATCTGCCTGTTGCACACCTTCTTTGATACCCAAATCATCGAGCTGGCCACGCAATGTTTTTAAGCGATCCATCATGGCTTCATGATCTGCGCTCTCTCGGCTTTCCAGCCATTGCATTTCATCAGCCAGAGTGAAACCTGCCATACGATACAACAAGGGTACGGAGAAGGTTGCCAGCACAGCAATCAGCGAGTAGGCAAGCAGCAGTATCCAGTCGAACCCAAACCACCAAACAAAAACCAGCAGTAAAAGCACTGATGTGACCGCTGCAACAACCGCAGTATTGCGTACTTCACTGCCCAAGCCTTCAAATAAAATGCATCACCTCACAATACGAGAAACAACATTACTTCCGACAGAGTAGACTCTGGCACGTTGCAATTCAATATGCCACTAAACTGCTGCTGTTCGATCCTTAGTGTAAATCGGTACTAATTCGACCAGCATCATAGCCGTAAAAATAAGACCACAGCCAACTAAACCAATCAAACCAACACGTTCATGAAGCACAACCGCACCAAACAGAGCTGCAAATAAAGCTTCTGATGAAAGAAAAATAGCCGCTTGTGAGGCACTGGTGTAACGCTGACCAATCACTTGCAGACTAAATGCGACACCTGTAGCAAATATACCAGCATAAAGGATTTCGATTGCAGCACCCCTAACGCCTTCCATGGACCAGGATTCGAATAGGAATGCACCAATAGCAGTAATCACAAAGGTTACAAAAAATTGCACGGTGGACAGTGCCAGGGGTCGATTCGACTGCCCCACGAAGCGTGCAATAAGTACCACTTGCAAAGCCCAGCAAAGAGCACTGAAGACGGTCTGAAGATCACCTGTTTGCAGATCACTGAAACTGCCCCCGGATAATAAGTAAATGCCAGCCAGTGCCACAAAGCAAGCCGGCCAGACCACCACATTCGGCCATTGCCGATACAGCAACACAGCCAAAAACGGCGTAAAGACAACATAGAGGCCAGTCAGAAAGCCTGAATTAGTGACGGTAATTGTTTGTAGCGCAATCTGCTGCGCAATCATCCCGACGCACAGGCTTAAACCGATCGCACTAAACTGTACGAAGTGAATGGCCTTCAAAGGCGGCAGTGGCTCTTTGGGCCGCATGGATTCATGCAACGCAAATGGAAGAACAACAAGGGTGGCGATTAAAAATCGCAGGGCTATAAACGTTAAGGGTCCAACACTTTCCATGGCTGTTTGTTGAGCAACAAACCCCATACCCCAGATAGCACCAGCAGTGAGTAATAATAAATTTGCACTTAAACGACTCATTGCAGACAGCTCATGGAAGACAGCTTATATTCAAGCGTCTGTAAATAAAAAAAGCACAAACCAAAGGTGCCTTGTAGCGGGCTAATACCCAAAAAAATCAGATGACTGCCAATAACCTCAAAACAGATTGAGCCGACATCATACACACAACTTGTTGAAATCAGCTGCCCTTTAGCGCTGCACAAATCAGCTAAAGCCGCCGTGGGCAGTATAGCCTCAGATGCTGTGGTATCCCAAACCCTAGGATGGCTGTGGATTGAAGGCTTTACGCATGGAATCTGCGATCATGCGTGATACATCGTTTACGCAGGCAGAAGCTGCACTAAAGAATGCCTCAGGTGATGAGCCAGCACCGTAGCGCAAAAATTCAAAGGTGCGCACTGAAAGCACTTTTTTACCATCCCCCGAGATGAGCCTGATTTGGCCGGCAACCTCTGCTCCACCTGAGGCATCACGTAAGAACTTATCAAATTCGACTTCAACACGAGCTTCAGGCTCGTATCCGCGTGGCCATGGTTCGATGATAACGTTAGCTTCAAGATGAAATCGCAAGCGATCAGCCAGCACACGCGTGACAGCATCTTCTGGAGAATCCGCCCATTTTACCCTGTCATCGAAGACTATCTGATGTCGATCCCGACGGCTGGCCAGGCGTGAATCGTTGGCATACCCAGGCATAACCACTTTCGCCATCGCAATCGCACTGACAACCTGAGCTTCGAACTCGTATCCGGGATCTTGTAGCGGCTCTAGCAAAAATTCTTTTGGAGGTGGTCCACCACGGCAGGCACTAACTAGAACCAGCAACCCCATACACAATAATCTTATGATCATTATCAGCGACCTGTTATCACAGCGTTCGGATTCTCTTCAAGCAATTCAGCAAATGCAGCGATCGACTTTGCTGCAATACGTAATTCGCGCGCAGCGGCGGCAAGCTCAATGTAGATCTCAGAATCTGGAGAAAGACCAGCAAGCACATCGTCTGCATTTTTAGACGCCGATGTGAGCGCCGACATCATGACAGGCAGGTCCGTTGTTGCTTCCTGTATGGATGCTAATGAAGCTGAAATTTGACCAGGCAAAGACTTCACATCAGCACTTGATACGATGTTACTGGTATTTCGCAATAGATCCGTCGCAGCACCAATCAAACTATCAAGCGGTAATGCCGCAAGGTTGCTGACCAACGTTTCTACATCCGCGGTGACAGCTTCGATATTGGAAGGGGCTGTGGGTAATGCCGGATATGGATCTGCATCGACTACAATCTGCGCATCAGCGGCATCCGGATCGGTAATAAGTTTGACGATCAGCGAACCTGTCAACAGATTGCCTGTGGCAAGCTGGACACGTAGCCCCTCCTCGACAAAGCCTTGCATCAGCAGCAGCATTTCAGCTGGCTTGATATCAGTAAAGCCAAGGCGTCTGGGTTGAAACTGCAACACAGCAAACACGCGTTTTTGTTCTTCACTGGAACGTGGCAACTCAACAGAGACCGACGCTACAGTACCGACTCGCAGACCATCAAATTCAACCGGTGCACCGGCACGCAATCCTTTGACTGAACCATCAAACTCTGCGATATATCGAAACTTTACATCTTCGGGGCTTTCAAACACACTGTCGTCAGCAGCAGCACGATTATCGTGCAAGGTATAATTTACACCGTTTTCCGCAATGGGCTCCTGGCCAATGACAGAATCGCTGTTTTCAAAAGCGATACCACCGGTGAACAAAGCTGCAATGGACTCTACCCTAACGGATGCACCTTCTGCGTTCACGGTTGCTTCAACACCGGATACACCATAAAAACGGGTGTCCTGATAAATATGTTTATGAAAAGGCGCTTGCACAAAAACATCGAAGAGCACTTGTGTGCCATCTTCAGATAATCGTCTTCTCTCAACACTACCGACTTCTATCTGGCGTAAAAATACCGGTGAACCTACATAGATGTAACCCGCCTCTTCAGCGTTCAGTGTCACACGCCGGCCAGGTTTTCCGCGGGTTAACAGTGGCGCTTCAGTAAGACCAACAAATTTGTTTTGTTTTTCACCTTGTGTATCATCCCAGTCAACCTCGATGTAAGCACCAGATAATAAGGTGTTCAGCCCCGAGATCTCCGTGGTATTTATCCGAGCATTCACGATCCAGAATCGGGTTTTATCATCGATGTAAGAGGCCACGTTGGGATCAAGGCGCGCCTCTATAATGACGGAATTCAGATCATCCGATAAACGCACATTTTCAACCGTCCCAACGTTCACATCACGACGCCGAATCTGAGTCTCCCCAGCTTCCACGCCGCCTGCACTTTCAAACTGTATTTCAACCAATGGACCACGATCAACATAGGCCCGCCACAAGACAAAGACAGCAAAAAAAATGGCTGCAAGCGGAATTAACCAGACCAGAGAAAAGCGGCTGGGTTGGCCACGTAACTTTTCCACAACCGGCTTGGCGGGTGTTGCTTTAGCCACGGTCTTTGTTATCCCAGATTAAGCGCGGGTCCAAAGCAGTCGCTGCCAACATGGTGAAGACCACTGACAAGGCAAAATAAGTTATGCCTATGCCTGGTCTGATGCTGAGGATCGCACCAAGCTGTATCAGCGCTGCCAGGACAGCAACAACAAAAACATCGATCATCGACCAGCGGCCAATAAATTCGGTAATTGTATGTAAACGGTGACGGGTATGTTCTGACATATCCCAGCGAAAATGCAGACTCAGTGCCAAACCCCCGATCACGACAAATTTAGTTATCGGAATAATGACGCTAGCGGCAAATACAACAAACGCCACAAACCAGCTACCGGAGCGCCCAAGGGCGAGCACGCCACTGAAAATCGTATCCTGAGAATTATCACCAAAAGAACTGGTGTACATAATGGGCTGGATATTAGCGGGAATATAGGCCACCAGCCCCATCAGAAGAAAGGCCCACGTTCTTTGCAGGCTGAAACGCTTACGCCCCTGCACAGGGGCGCGACAAAGACGACAAACCTCGACAGCTGGCAGACGGTGCAGTGCTCCACAATAGGAACAACGTGCAAGCCCTGCCTGTCTGGCGGTTACGCCGAGCGAGTGGTCAGGAGTCTCCACACGGTATCTCGACAATAAAATAGACTCACCAACACTGTTGCTACAATCAAACCAATTAAAGACCAAAAAGCAAGCCCGGCAGACAAATTTGCAAGTGTGCTGATTTTGACCAGAGATACAACCACTCCGATCATGAATATTTCGGCCATCGCCCAGGGTTCAAGCCGTTCAGACCAACGCATCGCCACCCGCATATAATGATTGACACCCATACGAAAGCGCAGCCGAGTCAATACAAAGACGAGCAATAACAAGCGTGTGAGCGGCACCAGCGCCACCAGTGCGATCGATAAGCTGCCAAGCCAGCGCATATCATTACGCCAAAGTGCGAATACAGCATCCAGTACTGAGATATCCGAGCTTAATCCACCCCGGCTTAAAGATAGAAAAGGCAGGGTCAGGCTCAGTATGAGAAACACGAGCCCCGCAATCGCAGCCGCAAGCGTGCGATCAATAGTGAAAGGTTTGCGCGAGTATAGCTCGGAACCACAGCGTGCGCAGGCAGCCCGTGTTCCCTTCTCTATGACCAGACGGTAGTGCAGCCAGTCGCAGCTGGCACAGGCAACGAGGTCATCAAAGGCGACTTTTCGATTGTTAACTTGGGCAGAAATGGGGCTGTTTACTCTTGGTTGTACTCGTGCTGTTATTATTTTTGGTCTGCACTTTGTCCGAAAGGTTCAGCCAGATTGCCGCAGCATCCGTGCCACTATGCCTGATTTCAGGTGCTTAGGCTACTGATCTAACAACACTAAAGAGGTGGGAATAACCCCCGACCTGGCTAAGTCGCCTTTAATAAGTGGCACTACTGTGTTGGCAACCGAATTCTATCTGAAATAAAATCACCGACGGTGAGTTCCAGCTCTAACTCGGTGTTATCCGGGGTTTGCTGCGAGCTATACTCAAGATAGTACACCCCTCGAATGTCATCCACGATCCGCCCAAACGCGCCCTGAATATCACCTTCTGAAATGTGATCAAAGTGTTGACCACCACCGGCGCTGGCAAGTCCTTCGAGTAACTGCTCATCTACCTCTACGGCGGATTGATCAAAACTGACAATAAACGTTTGCAGCTGCCTACCAAGCAGTTGCTGCTGCGCCAGTTTGACACTGCGAATACGCTGTGTCAGATAATCATAAACCTGTGCATGGCTTAAAAACGCGGGGTAAAAATTACGGCTGGCGCGATCATCACCGTCAGTAAAAACAACAATAACCTTGTCCTGATCGTCTGAGCCAAAGTTTTCAATATCAGCCAGTGCAGAATCGATCCCATAGTACAAAGCTGTACCGGATTGACCCGGTTCGTCAAAGCTCAGCTCTCGTAAGCTACCAATGCGATCAATATCGTTAGTAAATTGTCGGTAATCAAATTCTGCATTAGGTGCAAGAGAGATAACACTGCGCGAAACTGCATCAATTAAATTATGCGCCTGACCGGCGCTGACAATACTGCTAGAGGCATCGATAACAAGATAGACAGCAATGTTTTGTTCTTCATAGTTCGCTGTAACCGATGATTCGGGATCGATTGAATCAAACTCATAGGCCTTAAAGTGGTTACTCACATTATTTTCAAGCCCAGTGATCGATACCGCTTCGCTGTGCCCTTCGATCATACCCTCAACCTGAATGGCAAAGCGATGCAAACGCCTGCCGTTAAGCAGTTGGGAAGAGTAGCTTCCTTCTACCAGAGAAAGTAAAGGCTTAGAGATAAGCAAAGACAAATCGGTTGATTGCCTTGTGATAACCGTCGGTAGATGAACGGTTTTGTGCATGGATTTATCGTTTGGAATACCATCACGTAAGCCAGACAGCGAAACTCGGATTGTGGCAGTTAGATCATCCGTGGGTACAGAAATCTGTATCTCATCGCGGAGCTGAGTAACATTAGCCGCTACACGACTTATCAACCTGCTTTGGCCATCAGAATTAATGTAGTCAATGATGAGTTTGGTCGCACCAGTAACCTGATCAGCAACACTGTTATCGATGGTATAAAACAAAGACAAATCCGCATGACCACCATCATTGGATGTGCTTCTAAGCTGCGTGTTAATACTCAGCAGTGAGGCTGCTGCCGTTGGCCTGCTATTGCCGTCAGGGTCATCAAATAGCAAGCCATTCGGCGACGTACCCAGAGGTCTTGGTATGGCAGTGTTGGTTTGATCACAGGCCGTTGTTATGGCACATAGAATTAACGCGATTAAAACGGTACGCATCGCATATGTGCTCCTTTATTGATACCACAGCGCCACGACAAATGGCCACCTCACAGATGCTCTAAAAAAGCTGTGCAAGTTCCATGACAATTTTTGGACGCGGTTGAAACCTTTACGCAGTTGAAACCTTTATGCAAGTTTCCTGTTTAATTTGGTTCTACCGCAGAACGCGGCAGAACCAATGCACGAAAGGAGATACGAGAATTAGCGAGCTTTCACAACACGCAAAAAGCTGTGATTTTTCATGGTCAGGCGTCGCCAAAACCTAGCCAGAAGTTTGACGCTAAATTGAATCAGGCATTGTGTTCCTGTTCAACAAGCTCATTGATGACATTAATGATGCCCTGATGACCACCCGCAAGCGAATTACCTGTCCGGAATTTACCGTTAATAATAATCGACGGAACACCGTTAACTCGTGCTTGCCTGGCCATTTGCAATGAGCGGCGAATACGGCTATCGACATGCAATGATTCCATGTTGGCAGAAAATTCTTCACTATCGATGCCGAGCGTGCCCACGAACTTTGAAATGGTTTCGTTAGTGTGCAGGCGCTTGCGATCAACATGAATACCATCAAATAATTCGTCGAACATTTTATCAGTCACACCCATAAGCTCGGCCGCATAAAACGCCTTCGAGTGTGGTGTCCAGGCGGGATTCAATGGAGGCGCTTCGCGCACAAACTCGACATAGTCTGGCTTGGATTCCGCCCAAGCATTGATTGAAGGCTCAAATGCAAAGCAATGCGGGCAACCAAACCAGAAATGTTCCAGCACTTCAACCCTGCCTGCTTCAAGACCAGTTGGAATTGGATTCTCCAGCGTTTCATAGCCCTTGCCCTGCGCCAGTGCCGGAACGGCTGGTATTGCAGCCATTGCTGTCATCGAAAGGCCGAACTGTCTTCTGGTCATTTTCATCGTGGTTGTCTCCTTGATGGTTAACTGTTGTTTTAAGCTTTTGGTTTTTAAATAAAACATTCACACAATCACAAATTCGAACAACCGCCAAATCACCAAAATCATTCACATTTCCCTGTTCAGATGAATTGATGAAACCCGCGGCAAAGGTAAATAACTTGTCAGCCGAGGCTAATCAGGCAAGTTCCTGTTTCAGATAACCTATGAAGCCATCAATATTCAAATGAAAATAGTTGAACTCGACAAACCCTTCAGGGTTAACGATGACAATCCAAGGTGTGCCACCTGAACGATAGTTAATCATAGTTAAGGGGTGACGGGAATTTTCTGTCCCAGCATCATGGCCCATCGTGCAGGGTAAATCATAACGCTGTTGTAATTCACGCACATGTTCTTGACGATTACTTTGAAAGCCTTCGAATACTGTTTGAACGCCTGCTATAGCAACCTTGGGGTGTCCATAGAATTCTTTAGACACTTTTTGCAATGAGGGAAAACCGGAGGCATGGCAACCTGGACACCAATTTTGAAAAAACTTCAAAAATACCCACTTGCCGGCATTTTCCTTGACTGAAAACGAGGTTTCCTTGCCATCACCATCAATCCAGTAATCAAGTCGTATCTCTGGTGCTTCCTGACCTTCAATGCCATAGTCGTGCGATTGACTATGAGCTGCAAATGGCAATGCTCCAAGTGCGCCAGCGGTAGCGGAAAGAGCTGAGGCTTGAAGTAATTTGCGCCTGCTAGGGCTGTTTATCTTGTTCACTGTAGTTTCCTTAAATACAAACGCTCTTTAAAAGCCTTTGATAGCTAGATGTCTATCGACAATACTGCGCACTGATCCTATTGCTCGTCAGCATCCAGCGAAGCGCTAAGTAGCACTGTCGCAGTGGGTACTAGGAGTTCAATCGTTTCTGGCGGTAAACACACTGTGTTGTTACATGCTTGAAGTTGGATAGAGACAGGCATGATTGGTTGCAATTCCGGGTCTGGTTTTTCAGATAATGCGACAACAATTTGCACATCACCTTCATACAAGGCTAATTCCGTTTTTTCAAAATCAAGCACTTTGGTCAGCGCCTTTGGGTATTCCACATTTTTTAGCTCATCACCATTGGGGCGCATCACTTTCGTCTCGATCAGGTAATCCTGATTGGGGTGGCGCGCGTTGATATGCCATTCATCTCCCATAGAGATTCGCACTCTAAGTTTACTGCCATCAACATGCGCTTTTACTCTCGCATTCCCATTGGCGACATAGCGGCTTGCACCCGACTCACCAGAAAGAAGTTCACTGACCGAGCCAAGCATGTATCCAAATGCAGATGGGTAAGCCGACAAATACGCAGAGAACGCCAGGATCTGGGCTTCTGCACGTTCTTTATAAATTGGTTTGCCTGTGCGATACCAAAGTCTCGACATTACGCGCAAGGCAACGGCGTTTCCAGTTGGTGTGGCATTATCAAAAAACTCCTTTGGGCGCACGGGAAGCTCAGCGCCACCAACAATTGCAGAACCTGCAAAGTAGCCACCTTCAGTGCCATCCCAGAACAGAGTGTGCATTTTGTTTATCAACACTTCAGATCGAGTCAGCCATATCGGGTTTCGAGTTGCATCATATAAGCTTAGATAGGCTTCAGATAAAAACGCATAGTCTTCCTGAGATGCCTCAATAGACGAGTTACCTTGGTAGTGCGCTCGCCAAAGCGTGTCGTCCGATCTTCTGTTTACACGCCAGATTAAGTGCGCCGCTTTGATCGCAGCATTGATGTAGCGTGGCTCATTAAGCGCTGCACCAGCATCTGCTAAAGCCGTTATCATCATGCCGTTCCACGATGTAATAAGCTTGTCATCTCGAAGTGGCTTTATTCTTTTATTTCTCGCTTGAAGCAGCTGTACGCTAATCGAATCCAGGCGCTTGGTCAGGTCAGCAAAAGACAAATCGAGATCATCGGCAACCTCCTTTAAAGGACCTTCCAAGTGAAGGATATTCTTTTCTTCAAAGTTGCCTGCATCCGTTACATTCCATGCGGCAAGAGCAAGTTCCGCGTCATCTTTAGACAATATCTGACGAAGTTCATCTGGTGACCAGATAAAGAACGTGCCTTCTTCGCCTTCCGAGTCTGCATCGGTCGCAGAATAAAAACCACCGTCTTCAGATGTCATTTCATCGAGCACGTAATTAAGTACGCGTTTCGCGACTCGCAAGTGTTCGGTATCGCCAGTTAGTAGAAAACCACCAAGGTAATTTCGAGAAAGAGCAGCTTGGTTGTAGAGCATTTTTTCAAAATGCGGCACCAGCCAATCGTCATCAACCGAGTAACGATGAAAACCACCCGCGATTTGATCGTGGATACCACCAGCCGCCATGCGTTGCAAAGAAAAGTGAGCGGCGTTTAAAACATCTTCCCGCCCGGTTCTTTGTGCATAATCGAGCAACAGAAATAACTTTGATTCCTGCGGAAATTTTGGTGCTGGGCTGAAGCCACCTTGCAGATTATCAAAGCTTCTCATGATATCTTCTACGGCCAGTTCAATTTCGCGCTGACCGATATCAGCAGCTTGTCCTGCCAACCGATTGTTCTGAGCAATGGCATCAGAGAGATCTTTTGCCTGAGTTTCAAGCTCCGGACGCTGATCACTACCCCACAATCTATGGATCTGACTAAGTAGATCAGCAAAAACATCTTTCGGGAAATACGTACCGCCGTAGAATGGCTTTGCACCGGGTGTGAGAAAAGTCGACATGGGCCAACCGCCACCGCCTGTCAGCAATTGCACCGCAGACATATAAGTTGCATCAACATCAGGTCGCTGCTCACGGTCTACCTTTATGGCAATAAAATGTTCGTTTAGAATGGCAGCGATTTCTTCACTTTCAAAACTTTCGCGCTCCATAACATGGCACCAGTGACAGGTTGCATAACCGATTGACATAAAAATCGGCTTGTCACTCGCTTTGGCAATTTCAAATGCTTCTGGCCCCCAGGGGTACCAGTTAACAGGGTTATGCGCATGCTGGATAAGATAAGGCGAGTCTTCAACAATCAAACGATTGATAAAGGCTGGTTCACCATCTTCCATCATATGTACTGTACGAGGAACATAATCTGTTCCACGGCCTTTAAGAGCGCTCTTTAGCTGCTCGGCCAGTTGTGCAGATGCCGTTCCATCCGTGATGAGCTGTTGTTCGTGGATTATTAATTCTTCAGCGCTGGCAAATAAGGTGGTCGCGCAAAACTGCAATGCAAACACAGCGCATAATGTGCGCAAACTCATCATCTTATTTAGCTCCAGTGGCTTGCGCCATCGCAAACAAGTAACCTTTTTCTCGCCACAACGCAACGGATACGTCATTGAGATGGGCTGGCTGGTTATTAATATCGAATGTAGCGTGGCTATCTTCGGTAACAAACACGCTGTATTGTTTATCCGTTGAAGGATCTTTGTAACGAACGTGAGCAGCAAGGACGCCACTCAAAGAACAATAACGCGCTCCAACCATTTGCCAATGATCTTTTATTTTCCCAGGCATGCTGAGTTTGAATGGAAGGCTCGACATCTGTTGATCTAGCGCTGCAAGATCTTCAGCTTCGAAATCAACCTTAAGCTTCTCTACATGATTCATTGCCACTTCTTTTTGTACAAGCTCGGTTTTAATCTGCCTGGCACTTTGTAAATGAGTAAAGCCAAGTACAACAAAGGAGAGCACAGCGGCAACCGCTATTGCCATCCAACGTTTGGATCCACGCACCTGCTTTTGGCTTAGAAGAAACTCAAGGCTTTTAGAATCGAGTTGCTGCGATTGAAAATATCGGGTTATATCCTGATCTAGAGCTTTGTCTGCCTGGTTCATTTTTTGCCCCCAAAATCCGCCATTTGTACGACCTTTCCACCATGGCTTGTGTGAGCAGCTTCCTCGTTTTTTCGCAGGCGTTTTTTCGCTCGATGAATCAAACTCAATACCGTGCCACGCACACTAAGCGTTAAAGCAGCGATCTCATCGGCGGTATAACCTTCGACTACGGATAAATAAAGCACTTCACGTTCCACATCACGCAATGCACTCAACCGGTGTTGCATAGCTTCGGCTTCTGCATATTGTTTTTCCAGATCGTTCGTAGGTGGTTGGTCAATCTGTGCGATGTCAAGCTGCGCCGCTGCAATCGCTCGCTGTTTTTTTCGATATTGATCGATGTATAAATTTCGAATAATCCTGAAAAATAACGCTTTGTCAGTGTTAGAAGCATGTCTTTTAATAAGACGCAACCAAGCGTCATGAACCAGATCTTCAGCGTCCTGTTTCACAGAACACAAAGACAAGGCATAACGGTAACCGCTATTAAGAAGATCTGTATCTGCAGTAAGAGGCATACTTAAGTCTGACCCTGAAATGTAGATGGTGTTCCACGCTGCACTTTTGCGTGATTGACTTCGCATAAACCGGGCTGCAAGTCAGCTTTATTGCCCGGGCACATATAAAGGAACGCCACAGAGGCAGAAATAATTGCAGTTGACAATAAAACATCGACCCAACCGTCTTTTTTAGCTATAAAACGGGGGAAAAATCTTCTCTGCAAAATATCATTTGCTCAGAGCAGCTACGTCATAGCCGCTCAGGCCGCGGCAGTTTGTGCCACAGCCTCAAAATGCAAAGCAACAACCAGACAGATAGCCGAAAAGAAAATAAACGGCGGAAAATCGCAGCTAACAAAAAATGCTGGAAGTAAGATCAGGCAATAGGGTTGGCCATATAGAACAGCCATCAATGGCGGGTAGAAAGAAAGTGGGCATACCCGGTGGAAACAGTCTGTGAAGTTGCCCGGCAGACTGCGCTACCTGCAAATAAAGCGCAATTAAAGAATTGAAAACGGTTAAAACAATCCCGGCATGGTTTGTGCCGGGATTTTTTGTTATGACTTAAGCTGGCGGCTCAACGAAAGCCAAGCCACACGATATTATCGTTTTTTAGCTATACAGCTTAGGCACACCAAGGTGTGTATGAATAGCATCAGTAGCCTCTTTATCCATACCCATACCTTCGCGCAGCTTGTCCAGATATTGTGCTTCTGCCTGAGAATCCAGATCAATCGCCATCAATGACATGAGATAGACCTGCTGCTCTGAACCAGCTGGAACTTCGCTCAAAAGTCCTTGAAGATCCAATGGCGCTTGCATTTCGCTTAATACGAAGTTGCGTTCTTCTTCGGACACTTCTTCGCCAAGATTCGAAACAATTTTTTCTTGCTCAGCCTGATCAATCTGACCATCAGATTTTGCAGCATTGACCATAGCCTTTATCAGTACTTTGGCCGTCTCTTCCTGCTGCTGACTCGGTTGCTCAGCCGGTGGCTCGCCTTGCAAAGCGGAATTAAGCATACCGCCCAAGCCGCCAGCTGCACCGGCTCCGCCTGCCGCACCACCTAATTGATTAAGCAGACCGCCGAGGCCACCAGCACCGCCGCCTTGTGCAGCACCGCCAAGCAGACCACCAAGACCACCAGCTGCGCCACCTTGTTGCGCCCCACCCTGAGCACCACCTAAAAGACTTCCCAGACCGCCTGCGGCGCCACCAGCGCCACCCAGCAAACTGCCCAAGCCGCCAGCTCCACCAGCTCCGCCCAGCAATCCGCCAAGACCACCACCGCCAGCACCTTTATTTAGAACTGAACCGACCCCTTTTGCCACGACCATGCCGAGAGCAACTTTTCCTAACGTTCCGACGAGACTCATTTATTAATTCCTCATAAAATACAAGTACGCACTAAAATTCATAAAGTGCAGTGATCGGCGCTTTTAACAGTCTATGTTAACCGACCTTACGCTATTGGATAGGTCTTTATTATGGTCTATCAAGCCCTACTGGTGTTAACAACCATTAAATGCCTATATGCGAGTGGCGTTTTTCGACCAACGCAGGACTTTCAAAACAAGCACCAACTCGACTATATTGTCGCAGGCAAATTGTCGCTTAAGCTGAGGTCGTATAAGACGATCAGGCTTTTTATCCATCAAACCCTATTGTTGAGTAGCATTATCATGGCCAACACCGTTGTCAATTCCTGGAATGAATTTGATCCACTAAAGCACGTTATAGTCGGTCGGGCCGACCACACCTGTATTCCGCCAAACGAGCCCGCCACTGAAGCGAAGATTCCCGAAGACAGTGATATGCGCGGCATGTGGGGTCCAAGGCCACTTGAGACCGTCGAAAAAGCCAATATTCAGCTGGATAATCTGGCCAAAGTGCTGAGCGATAGAGGCATCAAGGTCGACAGGCCTTCACCCATCCAGTGGAATCAGGCCGTGGCCACACCCGATTTCACAACAGCCAGCCAATTTGGCTGCATGCCACCACGTGATGTTCTGTTAACCGTTGGAAATGAAATCCTGAGTGCTCCGATGTCATTTCGATGCCGGTATTTTGAATACCTCGCCTACCACGATCTGATGCAGCGCTATTTTGATGAAGATCCTAACTTCCGATGGGAGCAAGCACCCAGGCCACGTTTAGGTGAGAATTCGTATCAGCATGGTTACTTTGATGAGATCACCATAGATGAACGTTTAAAGAGAACCGCTGAGCTCGACTTTGTTACGACCGAACATGAGCCACTGTTTGACGCAGCGGATGTAATGCGACTTGGGAAAGACCTTTTCTGCCAACATGGCCTAACGACAAACCGGCGCGGTATGGAATGGCTGCAACGCCATTTTCCAGATCATCGCGTGCACGCAGTCAATTTTCCTGGCGATCCATACCCGATTCATATCGATGCCACCTTTGTTCCTTTGCGACCGGGGCTGATCATTAACAATCCGAATCGACGACTGCCTGAATCGCAGCGCAAGATATTTGAAAAAAACGACTGGGAAATTGTGGATGCAGCACCACCGTCACATAACTCACCACCTCCGCTGTGTTACTCCAGCATATGGCTATCAATGAATTGTCTTGTGCTGGATCACAAAACCGTGATCGTCGAAGCTAGCGAAACATTACAGCAAGACCAAATGGATAAACTGGGCATGAATGTCATACCGGTACCCTTCCGAGATGCCTATCCTTTTGGTGGTGGACTGCATTGCGCAACTGGCGATGTCTACCGTGAAGGCAGTTGTGAGGACTACTTTGCGTCTCAAGTGCCAGGCACATTGTTAAGAAGCTAAGCCTGCAAAGCCGTTACATCAAGAGAACAGGGATATGCAGCAGCATGGCTAATTTTCAGCAAGCGAAAACCTTGGTGCTTGATTATATCGATGCGATGGACGCGGCACCTGATGATGAGCTTGTGTCTGTTCTCAGTCGATTTACCCATTCGGATTATCATTGGCGTGGCATGCATCCGTTTTATGAACAGACTGGCAGGGATGCCACTGTCAAAAATTTCTGGCTGCCATTAAGGCAAGCCTTTGGTCCTCTGCAACGACGTATGGATATTTTTCTCGCAGGCAGTAACGATGCGCAGACAGAAGAATCCGCAGCGCATCCGGACTCTGTATGGGTATGTAACATGGGACATTTTTTTGGTCTTTTTGATCAGCCCTGGCTGGATATTCCTGCTACCGGTAAAATGGTGTTTTTGCGCTATGCTGAGTTCCATTGCGTACGCGATCACTGCATCACCGAAAGTGCTTTCTTCTGCGACATTATCGGGATCATGCAACAAGCCGGGCAGTATCCTTTGCCACCACAGACAGGAGCATTCTTCATGCAACCTGGACCGCGCACCCACGACGGATTGCTGAGCGCGCCACAAGTGGATACTGAAGGGCACAAGACTATGCAGCTCGTTAACAAAATGGTTGCGGATTTGTCAGAGCTTAATCAGTCGGGCAATGATCGCTGCCCACCTGAATTACTTCAGCGTTGCTGGACAGATGACATGATCTGGTACGGACCAGCCGGTATTGGCAGCTCGTATACCATTACTCGCTACCAGAAGCAGCACCAATATCCGTTTAGAGAACATTTAAGCGACAAGGTGTTCAACGGCCATGTAGCCCGATTTGCTGAAGGCAACTATGCATGCTTCTTTGGCTGGGCCAATCTAACCAACACCGCTGCTGGCGGCTTTTTAGGTATGACCGGTAATAACACCAGAGCCGACATGCGAGTGGTTGATGTGTACCGACGCGAAGGTGACAAGCTAGCTGAAAATTGGGTTCTGATTGATCTGTTGCATTATCTATCGATGCAAGGGCTTGATGTACTTGAGCGCATGCGCAAGAGCCTTTTGCCGTAATCAATTTTGGTTTGTTGATATCGGTACGAATAAAAACCTAACCTAACCTAACCTAACCTAACTCAACCTAACTCAATTCAATCCAATTGAAACAAAGGCATCTGGCCATTGACTTCTGGAGGAACAAACTGACTGCAATCGAGTTCGAAGTCTCGGCCAATATATAAGCCAGCGCGCCGACAAGCTAGCTCGAACCTTTGTTGTATGATTGCTGCCCTTGGCCCACTGCCAACCATGCGATCATTGAATGCAGCACTGTTAAGTTGCTCGTTACGCATGGAGCGAATGCCATTGAGCACACGCTCTGCACGCAAGGGGTAGTGCTCGTATAACCACTCCGGAAATAAGGTTTGTAGCTCATGCGGCAGCCTGAGCAATATTGCATAAGCTGCCTGCACACCAACATCTGCTGATGCTTGAACAATACTTTCTAGCTCTATTTCGTTTAGCGCAGGTATCACCGGGGATATGGAAACCCGTGTTGGAATGCCAGCGTTATGAAGTGTTTCCAACGTACGCAAGCGGCGCTGAGGCGATGTGGCTCTTGGCTCAAGCTTTCTTGCCAGCGTACGATCAAGCGTTGTGATTGATACACAAACAGAAACGAGATTGCGTTGTGCCATTTGTGCAAGGATATCGATATCACGCTCTATCAATGATGACTTTGTAATGAGATAAGCTGGGTGCCTGGCCTCAAGCAATACCTGCAAAACGGAACGCGTAATGTTAAGTTCGCGTTCGAGCGGTTGGTAAGCATCTGTGTTAACACCAATCGCTATTGGTTCGCAGCTGTAACCCGGTTTTGCCAGCTCTTGCCTTAGCAGTGCCGCTGCATCTCGTTTGGCATAAAGATGGGTTTCAAAATCAAGCCCGGCAGAGTGCCCTAACCAAGTATGTGTGGGCCTGGCGAAGCAATAGACACAACCATGCTCGCATCCACGGTAGGGGTTAAGGGAGCGATCAAAATGGATATCCGGCGAACGGTTACGCGTGATGACGGAGCGACTCGTATCATCCCGCCATTGAGTTTTTGTGCGAGTATCTGGAGTGATGTAGTTATTCCAGCCATCATCCACTTTGTGAAGCGTGTGCTTCTCGTAACGCCCGGAAGCATTACTTAAAGCACCCCGCCCTTTTTGAACCATTGGATACGAATACATGAGGCAATCATAATAGACTGTTAATATTTACAGTATAATGAGATTATTAAGTATTTCAAGTGCCAATGTAGCGCAGCCATTCAATCAGTCGGTGTGTACGATCAACAACACATCAGAGGATGTATTGCAGGAAAAGAT
>CALHRQ010000082.1 GCA_938038175.1 uncultured Granulosicoccaceae bacterium
CCCGCGCTCAAAGCGTCTTTAAAGACACTCTTCCAACTCTCGCTGATAAAACCACCTCGATTAGCAACCCCGACGACCAGGGTTTTAACACCCATTTCGGCAGCTTGATTTATATCGAGGTCTGTAATCCCCAGATCAGCATGGCAATTATCCATACGTAGCTGCCCAACACAATTGTCTGGCCGCCAGTCTTTAATTCCTCGTGCGACCTTAGCAGACAAAGGATCGGGAGCGTCACCAAGAAAAAGCAGATAAGGTGTCTTTAAAAGCATGTTTAAAAATCCTATAAACCAGCGATAAACAAGTATCTTATCGCTTAAAGTGTTTTCAAGTATTCGAGCACCGCATCGCGCTGCTCTTCAGTTAATGCATCACCAAACAGATGTCCCTGATTGCTGTGCCCGGGTTTGTTAGTATCGTAACGCCATTGATCGCTTACCATTGTTTCTGATTCAAGGAATCGCCAGCCCAGATTATCAGTGTCATAGCTGTCACGCGATGCGCTGCTGGTTGTGGCATGCCGCCATACCGAGGGACGACTGCTGCTGTCCAGCACTGCTCGAATAGTGGGTACGCTACCGTTATGCAGGAACGGTGCAGTAGACCAGATCCCATCAAGCGGTGGCGCCACATACCCACGCGCAGGCACTGCGGTTGCAGACTCTGCGAAAACGGACGAATTAAACCACTTTGCAAAGACAAAGTTCGGCCCCAGCGCCTGCTCTGATAAAGTCGGATCAGTGCCTACAATATCCAGCGCCACCAAGCGGTTGGGATAACTTACACCCGCGTCACCTGCCTCTGAACCACTGACACCCCCATCACTTTTATGGTTGTTACCGCGAGTGACGGCACTTGTATCCACGCCAATAGCATCTTCACCAGTATCTGTCGCAGCATAAGTGCCGTGACAGTGACTGCAGTTAGCAACGAACAGCGTTTCTCCCTGCTTTGCCAATGCCTGATTGATTTCGAACGGGTATGCCGGTGGTGTCAGACTTTCAATGTAAGCTCGCACATCACCAGCGATGGCATCCAGGCGACGCATTTCTTCAACCGAATCCGTACATAAAATAGCGGCTGTCATCATTATACTGGCATGATCTCCTCTGCCTTCACCCATCCAGAACATCGCGTTTTTTTTCTTCATGCGCCACCATGGTGGCACACTCACAGGTGGTGGCGTCGTGCTCGGTGGCTCTAACAATGGCGTGTCAGACCAGGCCAGCGTTTTGGGATCACGGTGCGCCATGAGTGCAAAGGTGAGATTGTTTGCAGGGTTGGTTCCGGCGGTTTCCATTTGCATATAGGGAGCAATGGTCGCAATACGATTAGCAAACTTCTCCCACGTTTTTATTTCATTTGGTCCACTGATCAGCGCGCCCAGCCGTTCAACAGCAACAGAAGGGTTTGAAGTGAAATCACGAAATTCATTACCCAAACCAATAACGACCTCACCAAATAACGGTGCACCATGGCAAGTGAGGCAATTACTGGCAACAACCTCAACACCATTTTCATCGCTTAAAAGATTGCTATCAAAAGGCAAGTTGGCCGCTGGGCCTGTACGCTCAGCTAATACTGGCAGGGAACTCGGCAACTGCTCAAAAACACGCCTGGGTATTCCGCAACTCACTATCGGTGCGTTGAGCAGAGCAAACTTTCCTTTCGCAGGATCACCTGCCCTTTGTGCTGCAGCGGGTATGCGTCCTGGCGTGGCTATTTCGACCGATACGTTTAACTCGCTTGCACTGATTTCATCATGTTGAGAATGAGAGGAATCACTATCTGGATCACTGTGGCAAGCAATTAAAAAAAGCATGAATACAACTGACGCACATATTGCAATCTTGTTTATCAGGACCAGTACATGGTTCAAAAAATTATTCATGTTCCAACGTTATTGCTGTTGATGGTCATTGCATTTGATAATCGATAAAACCAGCTCCACTCTGGTCGCCACTCACGCTGACAGCAATTAACCAACGATTATTGGCTTCCCCGCGGTTGATGTTACCAACCATCGGAGTCAATGATAACGCTTTGCCATCATCGGTATTTTTTAGTAGCCATGTCGATGGAAGTGCCGCATCGGCGTTTCTATTGTCTTTTGAATCTATCCCTAATGTGATGTTTTCGTCCCATTGATCAGTAAATTGCAATGCATCGCTAACCGGCACCGTTGACTTAACTAATTTACGCACACCGTTATCCATTCCAGGTTGCATTTTTTCCCAGTGCCCTGCCACTGTTATGGGGCCTGTTCCATTGCGGCGACGGCTGCGATTAAGCATTAATCTGGACCCATCATTCAATGCCAGCCAAACTCGATCAATTAGCACAGCACCCTTTGCTTGTTCTGCTATTGGCACCGCACCAAACACATGATTTAACCAGCCAGTACCTGACACAGATGTTTTAGCAGCGTCTGCAATAGTCAGTTGCGCCTCGGCATTAAAGCTTGCTACTGCAGCATTAAATACACCGAACTCGCGGCTCTCGCTACAAACTGTCTGCCTTAGCTCAAGCTCTGCACCGGGCGCAGCCAGTCGATGAATAAAATCACAAGCGCTGCCGTTCTGTTCAACATCTTGTCTCTGCACTTCCAGCCGATCGACCCAGAGCCTTTGCTGTTCTGCATCAATACCTGCCAGACCGAGCGCTACACGTTGAATTCGCCGCTCATCAAGTAAGGCTTTATTGTGCGCCTCGCTTTCAAGAATCAGTTGCGCCTGCATCACGTCTGTAAACGACCATTCTGACGTAGCGATTTCTTGACCTGCCTCGTTAGCAGCCGTGCCTGCACCACTTACAGCTTGTCTGAGCTTCAAACGGGAAAAGCGTTGCTGCCATGCGTACCAGTTGCCACTCGGATCATTTAGCACGGCGAAGTAGTGCCACATTTCTGTCGCTAATGGCGCATTAATCCATCGATACTCCGAAGCGTCATATTCGTCCACCGGGGCTGTCAGGCTTACTGAGGCCGATGGGCCTTTGTTGGAAGACACTTGTGCATCTCGATAACGCACGGCATCCAGGATCATTTCAGTCATGTCGATACTGGAGGTGTCCAGCGTGTTTAGTCTTGTATTCTGCGCTGTGGTGTCTGTGTCACAAGCGATCAACAGCAAAACACACACAAAACAGCCAACTATTTGCCCTGTCATCATGTTGCCTGCGGTGGGACGCACATCCAACAAAGCAGGCTTTGAAGACGAGCCAGGCAAGCGATATGGGAGAGTCTCAAACCCATCAGAATGGCCAACAGCTTCACATTTCTGAGCTTGTCTACCGCTAAGTCCATGGATTGTGCTCTTGGAGAACTGGATACGGCCGTAATTGGGTATGTATTGCTGTCATTTTTGGCTTTCTGAAGTTTTACTTTTTATACATGTGTGACATTTTGCATGCACTTACCCGTAAAGGGCTGGCAATTGCATCAATAAGGGTAACTTTGTTAATACAACGTCACAAACAACAGTAGCCGAATTGGTACAATTTAGTGTGATCCATGTTGCTTTTTCTCCCCGTTTGGCGAGATTCACTAAAGTATGGCTCACGAATAACGGCACGAACTCCCGTGGCTGGGTTCGTAGCAATTGGGACCGGGTTTAATTTAAACACCGATTTCGATCGATTTGAGCCTGCGGTGCCATGCCCAGTTGGGCAAATACCGCTGACAGGACGGAAACATCAACGCAATGAAGACAGTGAACTATATGCAACCAGGCGCACCTTTACAGGGTTATGCGACAGTGCCGGCAACAAGCGATGCAAAAGAGTATCTGCGGCTACTGTTACAACACAAACTCGGCTTGCTCATCACACTTTTGTTGGGGATCGGCCTTGCAACGCTGTACTTGATCAGCACCGCACCCACTTATGAGGCGTCCACTCTGCTTGAAGTTTCAGATACGGGCAATGTGGCTGACGCTGACGATACACCAGCCTGGGTGCCACCTCAGGATCTCAAAGAAGAGTCCAACATTCTGCGTTCCCGAAAAGTCCTGAAGCCGGTGGTCGATCTGCATGGACTGCGTACCAGTATCACGCCAAAAAAATTGCCCATTATTGGTGATGTAGCTCTGCGGGTGCCGGCACTGGGTGCTTGGGCATCGGGTTTGGATTTCGCAAAATCTTACCAATGGCAACCCTCTACACTCGAAATTACCACGTTTGAAGTACCGCGCGAATGGGAAGACAGCGCTCTTACACTAACAGCGCTGGGCAATGACCAGTACTCGCTCGATAAAGATGGCCTTGAGGTTATTGACAAGGCCAGTCGTGGACAAAATATCGTAGTCGATTTACCTCCTCTGCAACCACTGCGTTTGACGGTAATTGAGCTTGATGCGGTTGAAGGAATGCAGTTTTCCGTTGTCAAACAGTCTCTGCAATCGACTATTTCAGACTTAAGCTCCAGCCTCATCACGGAAACATCGGATGCTCAGTCCAGCATGATCAACATCAAGTTGCGTGGCGAGAACCCACAAGATACCGCTGATCTTGTCAACACAATTGCGCAGGAATACAGAGACGTAAAACTCAACACAGAACGTCGTGGTGCGACCACCCGGCTAGAATTCTATCGCGAGAGTTTACCGGCTGTTGAATCAGACTATCTTGCCGCTCAGGCAGCTCTTGCAGACTATCGAAATCGACGCGGCAGTTTTTCTCAGCCAGCACAGGTTAATAATCTACTTAACCAGATCGACCGGCTCGAATCGCAGTTATCCGATCTGCAAATTGAATACAGGCAAAAGAGTGCTCGTTACACAAACGATCACCCAGATTCAAAGCGCATGTTAAAAGATATTCGCGAAGTCGAGGCAGAGCTTGGCAAGTATCGTGGCCGTGTACGAGCGGCACCAAATACAGAAAGAGAGCTTGCCGTGCTGGAAAACGATGTTGATACAGCGCTAGCGCTGTTCAATGAAACCCGCGAAAAGCTCAACACGCTCGAACGTGACCAAAAGGCGTTTGTGAGTCAGGTAAGCCTCTGGGATCGTGCTCTAACCCCACGCAAACCGATATCCCCGAATCCTTTACTGGCAATGGTTGGTGGAACACTCACCACACTATTCTTGTATATGCTGTACCTGACTCTGCGCTCGGCGCTATCAACGGTGATTTCTGATCAGGAATCGTTGGAACGTTCCTCGGGTCTGCCGGTATTCATGAACATACCGAAAAGCTCTGCTCAAAAACGCATTGGTTCAGGCTCTATAACCAACCCTCGCAATCTACTGCCGGGTTCGGGTTCCAGCAGCACAGCGTTAGCTACGACCAATGCCAATGTACTGGCATTAAGAAAACCAGAAGATTACTCAATTGAGAACCTACGCGGCTTACGATCTATGCTCGAAGATGTCATGGATGGCGCCAGCAATAATGTATTGATGATCACCAGCCCCTTACCCAGCATGGGTAAATCGTTTGTCAGCCTGAATCTTGCGGTACTGCTTGCACAAGCAGGTAAAAGAGTGCTGCTTATTGATGCTGATTATCAACGTGGTCAGATGCACAAATCACTGGGCCTGCAAATGGGACCAGGTTTGCCCGAGGTGGTGCGTGGTAAATCAGAGCTTAAAGAAACAGTTCGCCCTACTGCCGTGCAAAACCTCTATTGCATACCACGTGGCTTCATGAGTGGCGAGGTAGGTCGTGAAATGCCCAGTGACAAGGAGTTTGGTGCATTTATGCAAGTTGTTGCACCGCGCTTTGATATCGCTATCATCGACACTCCACCGGTATTAAGTGTGGCGACAGCTGCAGCACTTGGCAAACACGCAGGGAGTACTATCATGGTGGTTAAGGAAGGCGAAGTTAAAGAACCACAGCTGGCTGAATCGCTAAAGCGTTTGTCCTTCTCTGGCGTTCGAGTCAATGGCTGTATTTTAAATGGTTCTGCAACACCGACTCCCAGGCACTATGCTTACTACAGAGAGCAAATAGATTAGACTGTCATTCGTTTGTCGAATCCTGATTAATTCTCAGTTTACGCTCCAGAATTGTGCGCTATTTGTGAATTGATGTAACAAAGCATCGACAGATTAACGTAATTAGGTTCTGTTTAAGTTAAAATGTGCACCACAGTTAGGAACTTGGATCTTAGGGAGAAATTCGGTGGCAACCGCCAAAGTACATAAAAACAATAAAATAGACTTGGCAGGAAAAGGTGTTCCAGCTAATGCTTCACGTATAGAGATACCGTCAAAAGACAGCCATTGGCGCTCTTTAGCCAGCGTTGACAACGCTATACTCAAACCCATTTCTGGTGTTAGCGCGGCTTTAAAGCGGGCAGAAGACTTTGTTTGTGGCTCTGTTGCGCTGCTTCTGTTATTCCCGGTAATGGCACTGATTTCGATCATTATTAAGCTAGACAGCACGGGGCCAGCGTTGTTTTGCCAGTCTCGCAGCGGCCGTAATCGTGAAATCATAAAAGTTTACAAATTCAGAACCATGTACCAGGACGGCGAAGCGGTTTTTCGTCAAGCACAGAAAGATGATCCTCGTATCACCCGTGTCGGTGCTTTTCTTAGACGCACCAGTCTGGATGAACTGCCACAACTGTTTAATGTGATCCAAGGCACAATGTCACTGGTTGGCCCACGCCCACATCCTTTAAAGCTTGACGACGATTTCAAATACGTTATCCCGGCCCTGAACTCACGCTACGCCGTTAAACCCGGTATCACTGGCTGGGCGCAAATCAACGGCTTTCGCGGTGAAACCAGCCGTGTGAGCGACATGGTTGCTCGAATCGAGCACGATCGCCACTACATCAAAAACTGGTCTATTTTTCTTGACATAAAAATTCTTGTGATGACCGTATTCAAGGGCTGGACACACGAAAACGCGTACTGATCTCGACAACAGGCCAGCGATCATTCAGATCAATCTTGTTGAGCAAAAAGTGTATTGGCATTCAGCTTCCTAGTCACGGAAAAACGCAGATTGAGCACCTGCATTAAAATACTGTCCAGAAAATTGGTTCACAAATAAAGATGCAGCGGCATCGGTAAGTGCAGAAATTCTCTCATTTGCCGATAGCCGCTTTTTTTACGCATGTATTTTGCAGGTATTCAGACTGATGAATGCCTCACTTTGAGAGAACCTATGCAAAGCAGTAAATCAGGCTTGCCAGTTCAGAAACTTCTAGGATTTTTTACGCATCCCGGTACGCTGGAAGACTATCTGGGCATGATGAAGGCTCGTATTGAAAAACGTGAACCATGCACGATTTTCTATCATAATCTGCACTCGCTTTATGTCTACTTCCGATCCTCGGTGATGCGCAAGTATTACAAGGACACAACCGTTCTGATCGACGGTATGCCTGTGGTTTGGCTTTATAAGCTTGCTGGCGTGAAGCTCACTCGGGATCATCGCATAACCTATATCGATTTCCTCATGCCAATGATGGAGCTTGCCAGAGACAATGGCTGGAGTGTTTACCAGGTTGGCCAAAGTGCCGATATACAGTCAAGGGCCTTTGAGAAAATTCGTGCAACGGTGCCCGGTGTCGAGATCGATGGTCATCATGGCTATTTCGATAAGGAGGCGCAGGGTAAGGAAAGTCTCGACGTCGTCAAGGCCATAAACGATTCAGGTGCAGAAATTGTTTTGGTGGGTTTTGGCTCTCCCGTACAGGAAGAGTGGTTGCACGCACATCGTAACCAGATAAACGCCTCTGCTGTGTTAATCTGCG
>CALHRQ010000083.1 GCA_938038175.1 uncultured Granulosicoccaceae bacterium
ATGGCCCGTCTAACAGAGTAATAGCATTCTTCTTTGGCATTCTGAATCGGCCGGTCTGTATTTGATAAGCAAAAATACAGTAATATTACGGATATTGGCCTTACGCCCCTTTCATAGGCATTAGCTAAACAAAAAAAGCGACGAACTTCGAAAGATTCCCCGATTTTTGCCGATCATTCACTATTGATGGATTAGAGAATTTCGAAGGACGAGCATGGGCTTGGCAGGCCAGCATCTGTGGCTAATACTGTGTAGTTTTCTAGTGTTGTTCATGCAAGTAGGCTTCTTGCTGCTTGAGGGTGGGCGTGTACGTTCGAAAAACTCCATAAATGTAGCGCAAAAGAACATCTCAGATCTGGTCATGGTGTGGGTGGTGTACTTTACCGTGGGGTTTTACTTCATGTTCAGTGTTACGGTGCCTGAATTGGTAAAACCAGGGCAGAACACAATACCCGCCAACCCTCTGCACTTCGTGTATCAGTTGGCATTCTGCTGCACTACGGCTACCATCGTTTCCGGCGCAATAGCTGAGCGCTTTAAGTTTCGCTCATACTTATACCTTGTGATACTGATCGCTGGGGTTATCTATCCGTTCGTTGGTCGAATGGCATGGGGCGAGGCATATAATCGCGACGTCACTGCATGGTTGGGCGCGATAGGGTTTATCGATTTTGCAGGATCTTCCGTTGTTCATGGGGTAGGAGCCTGGATCGCCTTAGTCGCCATATTACTGGTTGGCCCACGTTCGGATCGCTTCGACTCTGATGGGAATGTTCAGCAAATGCCTGCGCACAGCTCGGTCATGGCATTGGCAGGCACGTTAACGCTGTTTGTGGGCTGGATGGGCTTTAACGGCGGTGCTCTGTTACCTGGCGATGAACTGCTGCCATTGGTTCTGTTCAGCACACTCACGTCCGGTATTTTTGGTGGTTTCGCTGGCATGATTGTCGGCGTCAAGCTGGACAACGGTATATTCAATCCCACCCGCATCACATCTGGTTTGATTGGTGGCCTGGTGGCTAGCACAGCCGGTGTGCATTTTATGAATGCCTACGAGGCAATGATTGTTGGCGTTTGCGGTGGAGCCATTGCCACTTATGGTGCGCACTTTCTTCTGCACAATTGCAAGCTTGATGACCCTTTAGATGTGGTGGCTACACATGGGCTCGCCGGTATTTTTGGTACTTTGGCTGTTGCGTTCCTGGCTTCTCCTGATCAGTTGATCAACAATTCGAGAATGACGCAGCTGTTGATTCAGGCATTTGGCGCTGGTGTGATTTTTTTGTTTGTTGCTGCAAGTTCCTTGATTGCATTAAAAGTGCTGGATAAATTTGTTGGTCTGCGTGTTGATAAAGCTGCGGAAAAAATCGGGCTTAACTATGCTGAGCATGGAGAAGGCATTGGAACTGAGCGTTTGCAGGAATCGCTTCAAAAGAAGATAGATAGCGCCAGTAGTTATGAAAATATAGTTGACTATGATGTTGGCGATGAACACTCGGAACTTGCAGCAACCCTGAACGAATTAATGCAAAAATTCCAGCAGACCAGTATGGAACTTGAGAATTCGCATAAACGTTTTTTACAGTTTGCAGAAACCGCTTCAGATTGGCTTTGGGAAACTGACGAGAAAATGCGTTTCAGTTTTTTCAACGCTAACTCTGAAACTGCAGAGGATTCCTCCCTGCATGACATTGTGGGGTCCAGGTTCACCGCGGTGCTAGATTGCGATGTCACCACATCCAGCCAGTTGGCAGATGCTGTTGAATCACATACGAACTTCGGTGCGCTTGAAATGGAAATTAAACTTGTTGATAGCCACAACACTGCCAGGACTATATTTGTTGATGTACGAGGAGTACCTCGATTTAATTCTGACAATGAATTTATTGGGTACCGAGGCAGCATGAGTGATATCAGTACGCGTAAACAGGCTGAAGGTCACACTCAATTTCTTGCCGAGCATGATGAACTGACTGCATTGCCAAATCGGCGCACATTGAGCAGTGAACTGAGCGATCTGATAGCCGCTGGAAATCGAAGGCGTCGCTCTCCTGTCGTATTAGCCCTGGACCTCGACGGTTTTAAACAAATTAACGATGCATATGGGCATCAAATTGGTGATGAACTGCTCATAAAGGTCGCAGAACGTATGCGAGATTTCTTAAGACCTGATGATATCGCTTTTCGTACTGGCGGGGATGAGTTTGTCATTATCCTAAATAGCCTTGAGCCCAAATCAGCGTCTCGCGCAGGTGTGGCGATTGGCCAGCGTCTCATAGCACAAATCAGCGAGCCCTACATACTCGACCAACACGAACTTCGTATTGGTGTTAGTGTGGGTTTGGCTGCTTATCCTGAACACGGTCTTAGCGCTAATCTTTTACTCAGCAAATCAGACTTGGCTTTATATAAAGCAAAGGATCGTGGCAAAGGATGTGTTGTCGCTTTTTATCAAGAACTTGATAACAGGGCCAATTCACAGCTGGAGCTCGAAAACGCTTTAAGAAGTGCGCTGGATAACAATCAAATGTGTGTCATGTACCAACCACAGGTGGATACACAAACCCTCAAAGTCACAGGTTATGAAGCTTTACTGCGATGGACTCATCCAGAATTTGGCATCATCTCGCCACAACAATTTGTGCCGATAGCAGAGAGGCTCAATCTGATGAGCTTCATTGGACATTTTGTACTCGAAACAGCCTGCGCGTTTGCAAGTGGCTGGAACGCCGTTGATAGGCACAATGCTCCTCAGCTGTCTGTTAATGTGTCTGCAAAACAACTACTGTCTTATGGATTTACTGATCGTGTTTTTGGTTTGCTCAGTAAATATGATTTACCAGCAGAACGATTGGAATTAGAAATCAGTGAGAGTTCGCTGGCCGCGCACGGCAGTGACTTAAGCAATGTGATTGATAAGCTAGCTGATACCGGTGTGTTAATTAGCCTTGATGAATTTGGACGTAGTCATTCATCTTTGCGTTACCTTGATCAGCTTCCCTTAACAACACTTAAATTAGATCGAACACTTATTTCAATAATAAGTACCAGTGAGAGTGGGGCAGAGATAGCGCAGACGATTGTTTCATTGGGGAAAAAAATGGGTATCTCAGTATTGGCCAGTGGTGTTGAATCCCAGGAACAGCTTAATCTACTCAGAAAATGGCAGTGCGAAAGGTTACAAGGTTTTCTGTTTTCCGAGCCAGTCGATAAAGATGGAGTCATCGAGCAAATTAGAAATGGCAACTTGACGATAAACGAACAATTGCTAAAATCTGCTTAAAACCGCACAATGCTAAGTGTATGATTCACGGCTCGGTTTACTCGCTTGTCAATTTCGCTTTTAAAAACACTGATTGCCGTTTCTGACTTAGGCAGCTTTAGTGCGGTGGCTAAAGAGATGAAGCTATCGCAGGCTGCGGTGGGTCAGCAAATGAAACGCCTGGAACAAACGCTCAATGTTGCCTTGTTTGATCGCACCGGTAATACTCCCGAACTCAATAGTCTTGCTAACGCTTTGGTGCCAAAAGCACGGGCAGTTGTACATGCATATGACACCCTGCTGGATGAAGTCATTGGCAACCATGTCCTGTTTGGCGAATTTACCTTAGGTGCTGTGGCCTCCACAATCCGAGGGCTGGTTCCTCTGTCAATTAAAGATTTGTTGCTGTCCCATCCTGAACTTCATATCCGTGTCGTACCTGGACTGTCGGGCGATTTGCATGAACAGGTAGAGCGTGGTGCAGTAGATGCCGCTATTTTGAGCGAGCCCGCGCGTATCAGTAAAGATTTGCAATGGCACCCGTTTGTGAGAGAAGAATTAGTATTACTGGTATCAGCGGAGGTAGAGGAGAGCGATCCCATAGAGTTACTCAGTACTTTGCCTTACGTCGCACATACTCGGCGTGCTGCAGTGGGCATGCTAGCTGATAAATGGTTGTTACGACAAAAGATCAGTGTGAGCCCCTCAATGGAGATGGAGTCCCTGGCTTCATGTACCAGCATGGTGTCGCATAATTTAGGTATTTCGATAGTGCCAAATGTTTGTGTACCTGATCAGATTTTTGCTGGCCTTCGGAAAATTCCACTACCCGATAGTGAAGAGAAAAGAGTGCTCGGTGTGCTAAATCGTGCCGATAGCAGTAAGATCAGGCTTACCAAGCTATTGGCTGAAAAGGTTAAAAATACGGTGGAAGCGCATAAGCAAATACTTCAGTAGGGTAAAATAAAATTTTAGTTAATAATGGTCGCTCTGCTTGTTGAGTAAAATTTAATTTTAGATCATACTGACGCCTTGAAATCGAGGAGCATGGCGTGTCAGTCAACGAAAGAATTGTCTCCGATTTTGTTAATAACGAAATCGAATTTGTTACAACAGTGCCCTGTAAGCAGCTTGCAGGTGTTATTGATCAAATAGAAGCTGAAAAAAGCATCTATCACATTCCGGCTAACAAGGAAGACGAAGGTATGGGTCTTTGTGCTGGAGCATTCATGGGTGGTAAGCGCCCAGCCATCATCATGCAGAACACCGCAATCGGTGTGACCATCAATACGCTTGTCACTTTAACGCAATTCTATCGAATGCCTTTGCCCATGCTAATAAGTTATCGTGGCGAACTTGGTGAGCCAGTCGCCTGTCAGGTTGAGATGGCAGTGCACACGAAAGCTCTGCTGGATCAGCTGCATATCCCGACATACCATTTTCATCATGAAGACGATGTAAATGAGCTGGATAAAATTCTCAAGCATTGTTTTATGTCGAATAAACCGGTGGCTATTCTGACAGATGCCTCTTTCTGGAAGGGATATTAATCATGATACGTTCTGAAATTT
>CALHRQ010000084.1 GCA_938038175.1 uncultured Granulosicoccaceae bacterium
CAATATCCATAAGCAGCAGAGAAGGTAACTTCACAAACCTTAGTCCATTTGCAATCAGCGATTCGACAAGTTATGCAACTGACCAACAGTTGTTTAGAGGAGCATTACCTGAGGATGCAGGCATTGTGATGCAGCATCCAAACGACAAGGATCAACCTATATCGCTGGCAATAAATACAATAGAACCTCTGCAAATCACGCAGCCTGAGGATCGCATTCTTCGACATACCGACTTAGCAATTCACTGGGATAATAATGGGAATCATAGAAGCTCTATTAGACTAAGTATGAAATATAAGAAGAATGACTTGAATTCCACGAACTATTATCAAGTTGATTGTACACTTGTTGATGACGGCGAATTCACTCTACCCGAAAAAATTGCACAACAGCTTCCATCTAACAGCTCGGGAATACAACTATATATGCACAGAGAATTTGTAGAAATGACATCATTCGGTGACCTGGATATCAGTTTGATCCACATCGCTCATCCAGATATTCTTAAACTGTAGTAGTGTTTTAAAATACGTGAATGCCTAGAAATAAGTGAAAGGTTGGCAGTTATCGTAATAACAAACTTAATCAGAGGGCACGTTATTAATAGTGACTCCACCGTTCACATTGCGCAGGCGCGGTGGTCTTGAAGAAACTATATTGTTGTTTTGGATTTTCAGCCCCTGCAAAACATCGCTTTTAACGTTTGTAAATCCGCCCGTGGATACTTCATATGGGATGCAACCGTTACTGGCCACAATGTCATTGTTCCTTACTGTGTTAGGACCATCCATCAATACCAGTGCGACGCCATCATCACAATTAATTGTGTTGCCCTGAACCAGATTGTCCTGCGCCGTATCCTGAAATTGACCAGGTAAACCATTAAGAGTGGCACACCAACCAAGCGCATGTCTTCTGCCCTGACGTGATGCGATCTGTAAGGAACTGATACCATTGTTTATAAAGGTGTTATCCAAAATCTGATTATTGTTTGGCGGGGTAGAACGTACAACAGGGCAAACTGTTCCTTTTAGTTCACCACAGTTTTGATAAACATGAATCCCTCCCTCGCGATTGTTGGCAATCACGTTATTGCTGATCAAGCTGTCGTAAGTAGAATCAATTGCAATTGCCTCTCGGGTTTTATTATTTGTTATAGTTGAATTAGTCAGGCTGATTCTGTTGCTACCGGCTTCAGAGTAAACAGCAATACGCTTTGTATCCGATATATTCAAATTGTTCATAACAATATCCTGGCTAAAGTTACCCAGATAGACACCGGTTTGTCCTCCAACAATTGTCAGGTTCTCCAGTGTAATGTTATTGTGACCTAAAGGCAGTGGCTCTCCTTCATCCAGCTTGCCATTACCTCCAAGTTCGCCACCAAAAAAACGAATCATTTGTACGGCAGCATGCAAAGTACCCCGCATATGGCAGTTTTGCACGGTGATATTTGAAAGGGAACGGTCGTCATAAAAACGTACCATAGGCAAATTGCGCGCATTGGCTATATGAGAGGAAACAGTTTCAGAAGACCAGCCGAGATCAATCGTGCCGCCTTGACAATCAAGGGTTTTATTCGAACGATCAAACATTGCCGTTATTGCTACTGATTGTTCTGCATCACACAATGAAAGATCTTCATCCATAATCACACAAACATGCGAGTCAATATCAGCGCTTGAAAGACAAGCTCCGAATTCGCTGGCATAGCGTACTTCCGGGCATTGTTGTATACGATTATCAGTATGTGCGATAGCACAGTTCAGCACGTCATCATTCGCAAACAAGAAACCCGGCGACAACATGAGGAAACTGAGATAAAACCACCTCTGGCATTCAAAGCTTCGCGAAATACTCTGCAACACAAATGATTTTTGAATGGCATTGTCTGACAATCTGATCATTGTTTATCTCGCACCAGTAACCATAGTTGCCTCTGAGAGCCTAACCAAAGCGGATTGCCGCAAGTCTGTCAGAGAACGGCGCCGTTTCAGCTGTGGCCAAGGGCTAAGCCAAGCGCTAAGCCAATTGCCTGGCAAGTGAACCAGTATTAACTTATTTCAGACGCACATATACTTGTTCGCTTTCAGCAACAACGTCTTTTATTCCTCTGGCAACAAGACTGGTGCGAAATTTAGCGATCTTGTGTCTTTTACTCCAAACCGACTGACCAACTGATTGGTTAAGTCTTTTACGCTCCATTAATCGAGCTTCCGGTATCACCAGGGCTGGCTTGTCTGTATTGGTTGCGTTAACGGAACCCAGATTCGAGAATTGAGACTTTAAAATGGCGAGCAGGGTGGTTTCGAAACATTGCCGATGATTAGGCAGGGCAGCATCACTGTATTGTTGTGCGAACAAGGCGTCAAGGCACATGCGTTGTTCTTGTAAAAGACGATCGCGATTGCCGTGATCAAAATAATCAACAAGTGCTGTATTTATGGCTTCGCTGTTGGCTTGACGAGTACGCCATGCATATGCGGGTCTACCTCGGAGAATGGCGTCGGCATACAGTGAGTTTCCGCCAAAAAAAACCAGATCAGTTTTAGCCATAACGGAGAACATATCATGAAAATCGCCTTTACGCAGGCCCCAGATATTGGGTTCGATTCCGAGACTGCTTGCTATTTCATCAGCCACATCTTTCACCATTGGCAAATCAGTGAGGCTTTCGCAAATAAACGTTAATGATCGAACGTTTTCTGCAGTGTGCAAAATATTGGCAAGCACAGACTTATCTTCTTCACGTGTTGCTGTATCCATCTCATTATCGGCGTATGAGAGAAATACCAGTGCATGCTCACGCTCGCTATCATAAAACGCGTGTTCAACCCGGTCGGGAAGTGGGGTGAACGCGGCGTAGTGCATACTGGCGTCAAGTTCGTGTGTTCTGGGTTTTTCTGAATCAAATGGCGCTCGTGCCTGTTTGATGGTTTCTACAATTTCCGATTGCTGGAGCTTACCGCTGGCTTTAAACATAATGTCATTGCAAGCGAAGGAGCCAGGGAAGGCAGGGCACAGGTGCATGACGGTACCGCTGCTATCTGATGCTTGTGCATGCAAATCGGGTGTACGAGCAATATCGATAACTATGTCGTTTTCTGCCAGAACTTTTTGGAGTTCGTCTTTTGGTAAGGCCGCATCGGCTGAGCGTCCGGGACGAATATCCTCGGATCGGCCAACGCCAATTTCGCTTATCGAGACGGTGCTGTCTTGATCTGCTAACTCGGCAAGCACTGATCTTGTCGTGTGCGTTATTCCGTTAAGTTGCACATCAGCTCGACTTAGTCGGCTTTTAGGCGTGTCAGCCGGCTTTGGATATATCAGCAAAAGGTTCATTCTGTACCTGTTCTATTTGTTTTGACAAGTGAGCAATCAGCTCTCTAACTGTGCTATCTGCCATGCAGTGTTCACGCACGTAATTGCGCAGACTTTGCTGGCAGTGTTGGTAGTAGTCCTCATCGCTGAGTTTCTCCAACGCTGCAGTCCATTCCGAACTTGAAATAGCCATTATCAGCCCATCCACCTTATGGCGTGCCATATCCGGTGTAGGTGAACAGATAATTGGAGTACCAAAAGCGGCTGATTCAATAAATTTGACGTGTGACTTTCCCTGATTGCGCTGCGTGCTCTGGAGAGGCGCGATCGTCACCCAGCTATCTCGAATGACAAAAGGCAGGTCCATGTAATCAATCCAGACACCGCGGGTTACCTTGTTTGACGGTATGACAGATTCATTAATATTCAGTGGGCCAACAATATTTAAGCTAGCTTCTGATCGATTATTTAAAAATTCAGCAATACCGTTTTGTGCCTCTTCGAAATCGGCGTTGTGACCACGTGTGCCTGGCATATAGGTAATCGTTTTAGTTCTATCGGCTACATCCGATGCACTTCCATCCTTGATAACAGAATTGAGTGATAGCCAGAATTCTGATAAGCCGTTGTAGATAACGGTGACAGGTTTTTCAGGGTACTTCGCACGCATTGATGTTGCTAGCTCTTCTGTGCTGACAGTCACTTCGTCGAAAGATTGGGCCGCCAGATTGTGCCGTGTAAAGCGTGCGCGCAATTTTGGATCAGAGCTCAGTTCTGGATCAAATATCAGTTCATCAAAATCTGCAATAGTGCGTATGCTTTGCTTTTTGCAACGTTGCAGCAAAGCCAGTAGTTTCCTGGTGGCAAATGGGCGTAGAACGCTAACAACATCATAGCGTGACAGGTTTGATAGCGAGAGCGTATCCAACGTTGTCACGTCGGCCAGATGACCGCACGCTTGCAGTGACTCGGCAACATGGAAACAGCGATAACGGGTGGAGCTATCTCGATGAGGCTCCGTGGCAAACTTTGTGTTTGTCACAAACAACACATTCATGGCTGGGCTTCATTTTGTTGGTGGCAGATACCCGGTAATTGAGGTTCAAGGGTTAAATCTGCACGTAATCGTTGCAATGATCGGTGCAAAACTGGGGCCAGAGGTGCTGGTGAATAACGTGTTCTGTGGCGCAATTCGTGCAATCAACATGGCTATCAAGATCTACGTATAACCCAGGTTATTAAGACAGGAGCGAATCTCTTGGACGCCGCAGCGCCCGACAACAACAATCAAGAGCAAGAACAATCCAACAATAGCCCGGTAAAAAGGGTTGTAGATGAAGTCGTGAACCTTATGGCTGATATCCATGATGCAAAAGAGGAGTTGATCGCGCGCGGTATTCCGCTACAACACATCAACGTCACCGTATCGATGAATATCAGTGATAAAAAAGATGAGTTCGTAAAGATGCGTGATTCCGCGCTGGAGATGTCAAGAACGCAACATGGGACCATGGCAATCAAGCCAGAAAAGCTGGATGAACACTTGGCTACGCTTGTGGCTTTGGAGAAGGATCTCGGTCATGCACGTTGGCTTGGCATGCAGCAAGGGTTCGACATGACTGCGATAAACAATTTGACGATGATTATTCGACAGAATCCAGGTGATGGTGGAGAGAAGGTGGTTAACACCTTTTTGGCCTATGCACTTGTGTGTGGTATCCCACTGCATAAGGTTGCTCAGATGGCTTCAGAGGCAACGTCCAGCACAAACTCCGTACTGCCCAACATTCCCAGAGAACAAGAGGCTGATACCAAAGCGTTAATGCGCAAACGAATGGTTTCGGATATCTGCATTGGTTGTGTGATGGCGTTTTTTGCACTTGCCTGGTTAACCTGAGTCGCTATAAAAGTGCTTTCTTCAGCTTCATCTTCTGCCCATTTGGTTGCTCCTCTCGACAATCCTGATCCTGATTATCGGCACTCTGATTATCAACATTTGAATTTCCGACACACCGATTATCGATGTGCGCTGACTTTTTCGCGTGGCATAAAGACAATAAAACACCTGTCAAGCTTATTGAATATTGAGCAGATTCTAACGCCATCGCAGCTTAAAAAAACCTCTCATCAGGCCGACTGTGTGTTGGTTTGGGGGCGTAAGGAAAACACATCAAAGGCAATACATTTTGCCAATGCCAACAGCCTGCCAGTGATCTATCTGGAAGATGGATGGATTCGCAGTTGTTCGGCCAACCCCCATTCCAGGCAGATGTACTCATTGCAGATGGATTACAGCGGCGTGTACTACGATTCGCGTGAGCGCTGTGATCTGGAAGATCTGCTTAATTTACCAGGTGATGCTTTCGCTGCAATAGCCGACGAAGACGCTCTAGCCTATGCAGCTCAAAACCGTGCTGTGCTGATTGAAAACAGCATAAGCAAATATAACTATTGCACGCAGCTCGCAGAGCGAGTAGACGAAAGGCCTTTGGTATTGGTTATAGATCAGACAAAGGATGATGCCTCCGTGCGTTTTGGTGGGATGGATGGCAATAGCTTTGATGACATGCTGGATGCTGCAATTGATGAAAACCCACATGCGGAAGTGGTTGTCCGTACGCATCCAGATGTGGTTGCCGGGCAACGACAAGGTTATCTCGCTGCCAAGGCAAGGCGTTGCGGTATTCGCGTTACGTCAGAATCAAGTAACCCTATCCAGGCGCTCAAGCAAACAGAGAAGGTTTACACGGGTACGTCGCAAATGGGATACGAGGCCTTGTTGTGTGATAAACCAGTGGTAGTGTTCGGGCAACCGTTTTATGCAGGCTGGGGGCTCGCAGATGAACGCTCTAGCATCTCCCGAAGAACCGCCAAGCGTACTATTGATGAGCTTTTCCATGCGACGCATGTTATGCAGGCCCGGTACTGCAATCCTATTAACGGAAAAGCCTGGCAGCTACATGAGTGTCTTGCGCATGTGCGCTTGCAGCAAAACATGTTTAAGCGCAATGCACGGCATTTTCATTGTGAGGGTATAACTCGCTGGAAACGGCATTACATTGCCCAGTTTTTACGTTCGCCAGATGGAGCAGTGAGCTTTGAAGCATCTGTAAATAAGATGAACAAGAATGTGTGTGACGTCACAAAAGTCGATAATGACAACATGGCTAGAGTTTGTAAAGTCACTTGGAGTTATCGCCGTTATGATGATATTCCACCGGATCAGCCGCAACAGTCTGATGGTGTGGATGTATACAGGCTCGAGGACGGTTTTCTGCGCTCTAGCGGGCTTGGGTCTGATTTTAGTGCCCCGTCGTCGCTTGTCCTGGATTCTGCTGGTTTATATTTTGACCCCACACGGGAAAGCGATTTAGAACGACTTCTGAATTCCTACGACTGCAATCCGACTGAGATTTCCCGGGCTGTGCGTTTAAAAAAGCTCATATTATCGTCGCGCCTGTCGAAATATAACGTAGGAAGACACAATTCAGTTGCTCGAGAAGAAACCAATGTAGTACGAGTACTTGTGGTTGGTCAGGTTGAAGATGATGAGTCAATCAGGCGTGGCTGCTCCGAAATCTCGAGTAATGTTGATTTGTTGAAAGCAGTTCGATTGGCACGACCGGACGCGGAAATTTGTTACAAGCCTCATCCGGATGTTGTTGCAGGTAACCGGCGAGGAAATGTACCTGAATCCTTGTTAGCTGCATTGACAGATCGAGTCGAAACTGAGGCTTCGATTATTGATTGCCTTGATGATGCGGATGAGCTGCATACGATGACATCGTTATCGGGTTTTGAAGCATTGATGCGAGGACGTAAAGTTGTCACCTATGGTGCTCCTTTTTACTCCGGTTGGGGTTTGACAGAGGATCGTCAAAAAGTTCAACGACGAGTACGTCGAAGAACGTTGGATGAATTAGTTTATTTATGCATGATTAAGTATCCGAGATACTTGGATGTTGTTAGTGGAGAGTTTGTTTCACCAGAGGATTTGGTGGAAATAATAAAAAGCCAAAGAGACATGAAAAAGCAAAACTCAAATGGATGGGTGGGAAGGCAACTAAAAAAGGCGGTCAATATCGTCAGAGGTTTACGATATGCACCGTGATGTGCTGCTGTTACAAGGGCC
>CALHRQ010000085.1 GCA_938038175.1 uncultured Granulosicoccaceae bacterium
TCTCGACTATATTCGCATAAAAGAGCATGAAATAAAATAAGGGAAATTGTGGGCTATTTAGCGCTGAACATGACATAACACCGCATATTTTTATTGTGTATTAACCGTATCTTGATCAAACCGAATACTGAAACGATAGTTTTGATTGAATCGTCCATAATGTATTCGTATTCATATTATTTATGTGGTGTTTAGCTTGGTCATATTGGTTCTGTTAGGCGGAGTCTGCAT
The DNA here is from genome assembly GCA_938038175.1 of uncultured Granulosicoccaceae bacterium. GTDB lineage: Bacteria > Pseudomonadota > Gammaproteobacteria > Granulosicoccales > Granulosicoccaceae > Granulosicoccus. The sequence goes on from CALHRQ010000085.1 coordinate 232, forward strand.
CTTTCGTTTACACAGAATTGGCCTACACGCTTATCTGCGCCGTCCAGCTCTCATGCGCTGATCGTAAAAGCGATACGCGGCCTTAGGCAGTTTTTGGTGTGCGGTCTGTTGAGCTTGTGCGGCACGCACAGCGTGACAAAGTGTCCATTTGGCTGCAAACTCAATACATACGTCAATCAGCAGGTGTAGTGAATGGGATCGTCACATTCTTTAGAAGACAAATTTACTGCTAATTCCGGTGCTGTTTTCATGAGTGGCACACAAGCTTTAGTGCGACTGCCGATGGCGCAAATGCGTCGCGATAGAGCTAAAGGTCTCAATACCGCGGCTTTTATAACAGGATATCGCGGCTCGCCGTTAGGCGCATACGACTTGCAGCTCTTTCGAGCAAAACACCACCTCGATTCTTTAAATGTGCGATTTCAGCCGGGGGTTAATGAGGATCTCGCAGCTACGGCAATATGGGGAACTCAGCAGGTACCGTTGTATGAACTGGCTAAAAACGATGGCGTAGTGGGCATTTGGTACGGTAAAGGTCCAGGTGTTGATCGAAGTGGTGATGTTTTTCGTCATGGCAACGCAGCTGGTACTTCATCCAACGGTGGTGTTTTGTGTCTGGCAGGCGATGATCATGCTGCAAAATCGTCCACTGTGCCACATCAGTCAGACCATGCGTTTATGTCTGCACGTATGCCCATGTTGTTCCCTTCGTCCGTACACGAATTTATAGAAGTTGGTTTGCTCGGGATCGCATTGTCGCGTTTTTCTGGATGCTGGGTCGGTATGAAAGTGATATCCGATACTGTAGAGACCAGCGCTGTTGTCAGTCTGGGCGATGAGATGCGAGAGTTTGTCACCCCCGATATCGCGGACGTTTTTGCGGAGCTGGAGCCAGAATCTAATACGGCACTTTCAGAAAATGGTTTGAACCTGCGCTGGCCGGATCCCCCCATGGTGCAAGATAAACGTATGCAAGAGCAAAAGGAAGCTGCTGTACTGGCGTTTGCTCGCGCCAACAAGATTGATCAAACTATAATTGCAAGCCCAGATGCACGTTTTGGCATTGTGGCATCTGGAAAGGCATTTGAAGATGTACGCCAAGCGCTGCATCTCTTGGGAATCGATAACATACTGGCTGCTGCGCTAGGGGTGTCGCTATACAAAGTGCGAATGCCGTATCCGCTCGAACCACAAGGCATCATTGAATTTGCCACTGGTCTCTCCGAAGTGATCGTTTTCGAAGAACGGCGTGAGATTATCGAGCATCAAATAAAGCAGCAACTTTATGATTTGCCAGATGCACAACGCCCAGTGATCATCGGCAAACGTGACGAAGCAGGTCACGCATTTTTACCAACCACAGAAACAATGAGCATCGCCGTTTGTGCTCAAGCGCTTGCGCAACGATTATTAAAGCAGCCAATTAGCGATGAGCTTAAGTCTGGAATAAAAAGCAAGGTGCAAATATTGCGTGCCGCTATTGCAAAAAAATCATCGCAGCTAGCGCCCATTACGCGTAATCCCTGGTTTTGCTCTGGCTGTCCCCACAATTCATCGACCAAGGTGCCCGAAGGTTCCAAAGCGTTGGCCGGTATTGGTTGCCATTATATGGTTCAGTGGATGGACAGAAGCACAGATACCTTCACACAGATGGGCGCAGAAGGCATGCCATGGACTGCCATTGCACACTATGTCGATGATGATCATCGCTTCGTCAATATAGGTGACGGTACCTACTTTCATTCTGGTTTGCTCGCGATTCGTGGTGGCGTTGCCTCTGGTGTAAATGTCACTTATAAAGTCCTGTACAACGACGCTGTTGCCATGACCGGGGGGCAAGCAATTGATGGTGGATTAACACCAGCACAAATAACACACCAGTTGAAAGCTGAAGGCGTAGCACCGATTTTTCTTGTAAGCGATGAGCCGGAACTGTATCCGAGCTCTACGCTTGCTGCAGGAGTTCACGTCAGGCATCGTGAAGATCTTGACACCGTCATGCGTCAGTTGCGAGAGCTAAAGGGCTGCAACGCCATTGTGTATGTACAAACTTGTGCTGCAGAAAAAAGACGCCGCCGTAAACGTGGATTATTGCCAGACCCAAAAACGCGTATGTACATTCATCCGGCCGTTTGTGAAGGTTGTGGTGATTGTTCAACGCAATCCAACTGCGTATCCATTGAACCGCTGGAAACCGCATTTGGTCGAAAAAGAAAGATCAATCAATCGAGCTGCAATAAAGATTACACCTGCAAAAACGGTTTTTGCCCTGCATTTGTAACGATCAATGATGCTGAGCTAGTCAAGCAGACAGCGTTGGAACCGCATCACGCAATGGCTGACAATGCAATTGCAGAACCTGCGCTACCGAGTCTGGCAAACGGCAGTTGCAATGTTTTGATCACAGGTGTTGGCGGTACTGGGGTACTCACCATTGGCTCACTTTTAGGAATGGCGGCTCAAATTGATGGTCATGCCGCGATGATTCTGGACATAGCGGGTCTGGCTCAAAAAGGCGGTGCTGTGGTCAGCCATGTGCGTTTGGCGAAAACGCCGGAGCAGATCACCAGTCCACACATTGTACCGGGTGGAACCGATGTGCTGATTGCTGCCGACAGTGTTGTCGCATCATCGACTGACAACGCGATATTGTTTGATCAGCAGCGTACGCAAGCTATCGTAAATACAACGGCCGCACCGGTTGCCGATTTTGTATTAAAAAGAGATTTTAATTTTAAGCATGATGCGGTGGCGAGTACTATCAAAAAACAAGTCACTGACGCTAACCATTTTCACGCTTTCAGCAAAATTGCAGAACAACTAACAGGCGACGCGATTGCAAGCAATATTTTAATGTTGGGTTACGCCTGGCAGCAAGGTTTGATACCGGTATCAAGAGAAGCTCTGAGGGCAGCAATCGAATTGAATGCGGTAGCAGTTGATATGAATCTAGGAGCATTTGAATGGGGCAGAATGCTTGCACATGATCCTGGCGCTATAGCCGCGCTGTTACAACCATCGCAGTCGGCAGATAACCGTACCCTTGACATGATGCGCGTGGGCGATTTGATTGAACATCGCAAGATGCACTTGCAAGCGTATCAAAACAAGCGGCTTGCAAAACAATATGCTAAGGCGGTTGAGCGTTTCAGAGCTTTAGCAGAACAGCATGGTCTGGATGAATCTCTTGTAAAGTTGGTAGCGCACAGTTATGCGCGCGTTTTGAGTTATAAAGACGAATTTGAGGTTGCAAGATTATTTAGCCTGCCTGAATTCAAAGTGCAAATGAAAACTCAGTTTGCTGGCGAATTTTCATATATGTATAACATGGCCCCGCCGTTTTTAAATCGAAAAACATCAACCGGGCGGCCAAAAAAGCGCAAGATTGGCAGCTGGTTTAAACCGTTTTTGAGTGCGCTGCAACACGGGCGCTTAATTCGTAATACGCCATTAAATGTATTTGGCTATACAGCTGAGCGTCGGGCTGAGCGTCGCTGGATCAAGCAATACGAATCCGACCTTGAGGCAGTATCATCTCGAGTATCTGAGCTGCCATCGATAAACCAAAGCGCTGCCCATATCGATACCATTAGCCGGCTATTGTCCCTGCCAGACACTATCCGTGGTTTTGGCCCTGTCAAACAACAGTCAATGGATGAAGCTGACAAAGAGCGTGAGAAGCTGCTGCAAGCGCTGCAAAGCCCATTGGTTATTGATTTGACGCAGGTTGCCTGAGCGAAAAAGGCTAGGTTTATCTGTGAAATGTGGTCGACTTGTCTGTGCTGGCAGCCTTTTTGTACTAATAATTCCAAGAACCAACGATTTAGCGTTTAATGAGCAATTTGTGGGGCAGAAAGCATGTTTGAGTCAGGAATGAAATTTGGTCTGAGCGATGAGATAGAAGCCTTACGTGAGAGTGTGGCACGCTTCGCCGCAGATGAGATTGCGCCTCGCGCTGCGATGATTGATAGCAGTAACAGTTTTCCAATGGATCTATGGCAAAAGATGGGAGACCTTGGTTTGCTTGGAATCACAGTGCCAGAAGCAGACGGTGGTGTTGGTATGGGATATCTTGCGCATTGCGTTGCGGTTGAAGAAATTAGCCGCGCGTCTGCATCAGTAGGTCTATCTTATGGTGCTCACTCTAATTTATGTGTAAACCAGATTAATCGTAATGGCAGTGCTGAACAGAAATCCCGCTACTTACCAAAGTTAATAAGTGGGGAGCACGTGGGCGCTCTTGCCATGTCAGAACCTGGTGCTGGTTCTGATGTTGTGTCCATGGGATTACGTGCTGTGAAGGAAGGTGACAGCTATGTGCTTAACGGCAATAAAATGTGGATAACCAATGGGCCTGATGCGAATACCCTGGTGGTGTATGCCAAGACTGATCCTGATGCGCACAGTAAAGGTATTACTGCATTTATTATCGAAAAAGAATTTGAAGGTTTTTCCACCGCACAAAAACTCGATAAGCTTGGTATGCGTGGCTCCAATACATGCGAGCTGGTATTCAAGGATTGTCGTGTACCGGCATCTCAGGTACTTGGCAATGAAGGGCGAGGTGTTAATGTTTTAATGTCCGGGCTGGACTTCGAACGCGTTGTTCTGGCAGCGGGACCTGTGGGCATTATGGCTGCGTGCCTTGATGTTGTAACACCCTATGTTCATGAGCGAAAACAGTTTGGTCAGGCTATTGGTGAATTTCAGCTGATGCAAGGCAAGCTTGCAGACATGTACACAACAACCAATGCCTGCCGAGCTTATGTCTATGCGGTTGCTTTGGCTTGTGATCGTGGCCAAACCACACGTAAAGATGCCGCCGGATGTATTTTATATTCGGCCGAAAAAGCGACCTGGTGTGCGCTTGAAGCCATTCAAGCCTTGGGCGGCAATGGTTATATAAACGAGTACCCGACAGGGCGCTTGTTAAGAGATGCCAAGCTTTATGAAATAGGTGCCGGGACAAGCGAAATCAGACGCATGTTAATCGGGCGCGAATTATTTAACGAAACCGCATAAAGCGACGGGCCAAAGCGCGTCTGTTTTTTTATCTGATGTAACACTTAATAAACAGTAACGATGACAACAAGACGAACAGATGACGTAGAGCAGCTGCCACGAAGATATTGCCATGAAGCTTGAGAGCAGTATCAATACGCAGGCTGGCGAATTCAGTGCTAATCAGCTTGCACTGCAACAATCGATTAATGAAATTGATGGTATTGCATCAACATTGTTGCAAGGCGGAGGTGAGCGTGCACGCCAGCGTCATTCCGACAGGGGTAAGATGTTGCCCCGTGATCGTATACAAGGCTTGCTTGATCCAGGTACACCGTTTCTTGAGATTGGTCTTTTTGCCGCATGGGAACACTATGAGAATGAGATCCCTTGTGCCGGTGTTATCGCGGGCGTTGGTACGATTTGTCAGCAGGAATGCATGATTGTATGCAACGACGCGACTGTTAAAGGTGGTACGTATTTTCCGTTAACCGTTAAAAAGCACTTGCGCGCACAAGCTATTGCGGAACAAAATCATTTGCCGTGTATTTATCTTGTGGATAGCGGTGGTGCAAATCTGCCAAACCAGGATGAGGTGTTTCCGGATCGTGAGCACTTTGGACGCATCTTTTTTAATCAAGCCTCAATGTCTGCCAAGGGCATTCCGCAAATTGCTGTAGTGATGGGTTCGTGCACAGCTGGTGGTGCGTATGTACCCGCCATGTCAGATCAAACCATCATTGTTGCCCGGCAAGGAACCATTTTTTTAGCGGGTCCGCCGTTGGTGAAAGCGGCAACAGGTGAGATTGTCAGTGCAGAAGAGTTAGGTGGTGGAGATACGCATACACGGCTTTCGGGCGTGGCTGATCATCTGGCCGAAAACGATGCACATGCATTACAGCTGGCGCGTGAAATTGTTGAGGGCTTAAACCGAAAAAAACCGCAGCAGTTAAAGGTGCGTTCCATAATAGAACCCGCTTTCGATGCAAGTGAATTACTCGGCGTTGTACCGCAAGATCAGAAAGTACCTTATGACGTTAAGGAAATTATTATGCGGCTTGTTGATGGTTCGTACTTTGACGAATTTAAGCCGCTCTATGGCAGTACATTGGTAACCGGCTTTGCTCATCTTATGGGTATGCCAATTGGCATCGTTGCAAATAATGGTGTGTTGTTTTCTGATAGCGCTGTTAAAGGCGCACATTTTGTAGAACTGTGTTGTCAACGCAAGATTCCACTCGTGTTCCTGCAAAACATAACCGGTTTTATGGTGGGACGTGAAGCCGAAGCCAATGGTATTGCCAAGCATGGTGCAAAGCTGGTTATGGCCGTGAGCAACGCCGCTGTGCCAAAGCTGACAGTCATTGTGGGAGGTTCTTACGGCGCCGGCAATTATGGTATGTGTGGACGAGCGTATGATCCGCGCTTTTTATGGATGTGGCCAAATGCGCGTGTCGCCGTCATGGGCGGAGAGCAGGCAGCGGGTGTGTTGGCATCGGTTAAACGTGCTGGTATCGAGAGGCGTGGTAGTACCTGGACGGATGAACAGGAAGCCATGTTTAAAAAACCATTGGTTGATCAGTTTGACAAGCAGTCGCAAGCCTTGTATTCATCCTCCCGTTTGTGGGATGACGGTATTATTGATCCGCGAGATACACGCACGGTATTGGGTTTAAGTTTGTCAGCTGCTTTAAATGCTCCAATCGAAAATACGCAGTTCGGCGTTTTTAGAATGTGATGCGGAAATTCCAGTAAATGAATCTACACCCAATTAATTCGGTTCTGATTGCTAATCGTGGCGAAATTGCCTGCAGAGTGATAACCACTGCCAGGCGGCTGGGCATACGAAGCGTCGCCATTTACTCTGAACCCGATGTCAACGCAAAACATGTGCAGCTGGCCGATTCCGCTGTGTGTGTTGGTGGCGCTCAATCTGTAGACAGTTATCTCAATATAGATCGTGTCCTGGCTGCAGCAAAAGAGTCGGGGGTGCAAGCTATTCATCCAGGCTACGGTTTTCTTTCTGAAAACGCCGACTTTGTTGATGCCTGCAAGGCTGCAAATATTGTATTTATCGGACCCACTGCCAAAGCGATTCGTGCAATGGGCCTTAAAGATGCTGCCAAAAAACTAATGGAGTCTGCTGGTGTGCCGGTTGTACCTGGCTACCATGGTGATAATAACGACGCAGATTTTCTAGCGTCTGAAGCAGAGCGTATTGGTTATCCAGTATTGATTAAAGCGCGAGCCGGTGGCGGCGGTAAGGGAATGCGGCGCGTTGATTCTGCACACGAATTTAAGACTCATTTAAAAAGCGCCCAACGCGAAGCACTTGCAAGTTTTTCCGATGGTGCAGTGTTAATCGAAAAGTACATTGAGACACCACGACATATTGAAGTTCAGGTGTTTGGTGATACACACGATAATATTGTCCATCTCTTTGAGCGAGATTGTTCTCTACAAAGACGCCATCAAAAGGTGATTGAAGAAGCACCAGCACCCGGTATGTCGGCCAAAATGCGCGATGCCATGACTACCGCAGCTATAAAAGCTGCCAAAGCGGTTGACTATGTTGGTGCGGGTACCGTTGAATTTATAGTCAGCGCAGAGAAAGGATTAAGCCCGGATGCATTCTGGTTTATGGAAATGAACACACGATTGCAAGTTGAGCATCCAGTTACCGAAGCCGTGACCGGTCAGGATCTGGTCGAATGGCAATTTAAGGTTGCTCAAGGTCAGCCATTACCGCTGGAGCAAAAGGACATCCAGCTGCAGGGGCATGCGGTAGAGGCGAGGCTCTATGCTGAGGATCCGGACAATAACTTTATGCCGGCAACAGGCACACTTCATCGGCTTCGTTTTAGCAGCGCTGGTCGTATCGACAGTGGTGTTAATGAAGGTGATGAGGTATTGCCTTTTTACGACCCCATGCTGGCAAAATTTATTGCTCATCAGAATGAGAGGGCAGCCGCCCTTAATCAGCTTAAATCAATGCTGGATGATTCTGTCATTCTGGGCACATTGACTAATCGCTCATTTTTATCTGATTTATGTGCCCATCCATCAGTGCAAAACGAACAACTGGATACTGGCTTGATCGAACGTGACGCTTTAGTGTCGACCAATACAGCCAATATATTGGCTCCTGAGTTGGCGCTTGCCGCCATTGTATCTGCGTTACACCCTGAGGTGGCAGATTCAAAAGAAGCATCACTAAACCTGTTGCCAAAGCACTCATTAAGCTTGCAAATCGGGCAGTGGCAACTCTGGGGCAGGCCTTCTGTAACCGTTGAACTGTCCTGCCAGGGGCAAGTTTTAAAGTTACTGGTGGTCCGTTTGCAAGGTGAATATCTGCATAGCCGCGATTTGCAAAACGGCTATGCCAACTATAGCCGCTGGCAGGTCTCAATGGGTCAGCAGCAATGCCAGCTAGCCATCCCACAGCAGGCTGACTTGAGCAGCGGGGCCGCTATTATCGTTGCTGACAAACGTCATCGTGCCTGTGCACTGATGGTCAACAATGAGATTTATATCCAGCTGGATGGCGATTCGCTGCAAGTGTCTAAGCCGCGACTGCAACTTGCCAGTGAAGCTCTCAGTGCCGCCAGTGTTTTACTGGCCAACATGCCTGGCAGAGTCATTGCGTTGCATTGCAAAGAAGGCGACCAGGTTTTGCCGGGGCAGGCTTTGGTGACGCTTGAAGCGATGAAGATGGAGCATAGCTTGTCTGCCAAGGCGCCAGCCACCGTTAATTCTGTCAAGGTACAAGTTGGTCAACAGGTGGCACAGGGCGCAGAATTGCTAGGCTTCGAGCTGGAAAATAGGTTAGGCGCTGCTCAGGAATAATGTCCTTATCAAGGTAATACGGTCTTTCGGCGGGCGTCTGCCAGTGCGTTTTAAAGGGTGCCGGCACTGTCTTTGCTGTAGTGAAGTTGAGCCGCAATGGCGATTGTTTGCCGTGTGAGAGCTTTGCCTGTTATAATAGGCCATTGTTACGCGAACTCCCTCATTGAGATAGCAACGCGTTCATCGGGAGGATGACACCCGCTGCGGCGAGTGTCAAAAAATTCGAATTATTAAAAGGCTCCTCTTTAGGAGCCTTTTTCGTTGAATGAATAGAAGAAGGAAAACAGACGCATGCGGCGCGCATCGCAGGCTGTGGTCAATGTTATCGAACCGGTTGTCACAGGCTTAGGATATGAGTTGGTTGGCGCTCAGTTTGGTCAAGGGGAAAATGGCCAGACTCTGCGGATTTTTATCGATACCGATAACGCTGTCGGTGTCGTTGTTGAGGACTGTGTATTGGTGAGTAAACAGCTCAGCGCCGTGCTCGATGTGGAAGACACCATTAAAACGGCTTACCAGCTGGAGGTTTCTTCACCGGGTGTGGACCGGCCTTTGTTTACGCAAAGCCAGTTTGAAGAGCAATTGAATGAAATTGTTCGTGTGAGGATGGAAGTCGCGGTCGATGGCAGGCGGAATTTTAAAGGTCAGCTTGTCGCGGTGGAAAATGATAACGCGATCGTTGAAGTAGACGGCATCGATTACACTTTGCCGGTCAGTGAGATTGAGCAAGCGCATCTGGTGGCGGATTTAAAGAAGTTGGCAGGAAAAAAGAAATAGCTCGGCGTGGATACAGGGGGTTCTGGTACTAGCAGCTGAGGTATTCGTGTTTTAGATTTTCGTGTTTTTGACTTTGTTTGAAGTATTGATATTGGTTTAAATATTAAAGACTAAATTTAATCAGTGAAGGGGGGCGCAAATGCGCAACTTGGCTTTAAGGCACACACAAAATGGGTAAGGACATACTCCTCGTAGCAGAGACAGTCTCTAACGAGAAGGGTGTAGACGAGAGAATCATATTTGAAGCACTCGAAGCTGCGCTTGCTTCTGCAACACGCAAACGTCATGGCTCAGATATCGAAGTTCGAGTCGAGATCAATCGTGAAACCGGAGATTACCTGACTTATCGTCGTTGGGAAGTTGTTGCCGATGATGAAGAACAGGAGTTTCCGTTACGACAAATCACGGTGTCTGCGGTGCAGATCGAAGAGCCTGATCTACAGATAGGTGACTACACCGAAGAAGAAATAGAGTCAGTGGATTTTGGTCGTATTGCTGCGCAAACCGCTAAGCAGGTCATTATCCAGAAAGTACGCGAAGCCGAGCGTGAACGAGTTGTTGATGCCTACCGAGATCGAGTGGGTGAGCTTGTTATGGGTATTGTTAAACGTCTTGAACGAGGTGGTGTTTATCTTGATCTTGGCAGCAATGCCGAAGCCTATATCTCACGCGAGGACATGATTCCGCGTGAAGCTGTCAGACCAGGCGATCGCTTGCGAGGATTTTTAAAAGATGTACGCAGTGAGCCGCGTGGTCCGCAACTGTTTGTGACTCGCACAGCACCAGAATTCTTGATCGAGCTATTCAAGCTTGAAGTACCAGAAGTAGGCCAGGGCGTTATTGTGATAAATGGTGCTGCACGCGACCCGAGTGCGCGAGCAAAGATAGCCGTGTCGTCGCTTGATCCACGTCTTGATCCTGTTGGAGCATGCGTTGGTATGCGAGGCTCCCGAGTGCAGACCGTATCAAACGAGCTGGCAGGTGAGCGCATCGATATCATATTGCACGATGACAATCCTGCGCAGTACGTCATCAACGCAATGGCTCCAGCTGAAGTTAAAGGCATTGTTGTAGATGAAGAAAAGAACATGATGGACATCGCTGTAGAGTCTGAAAAACTCTCTTTGGCGATTGGCCGAGGCGGACAAAACGTTCGTCTGGCATCTGAGCTTACCGGTTGGGAGCTTAATGTGATGGACGAAGCCGCTGCCGACGAAAAAAGCGAAGCGGAAGCCAAAGTCACCGTGCAGGTGTTTGTTGATGCACTGGATGTAGATGAAGAAGTTGCTTTGATACTGGTACAGGAAGGCTTTGCCAGTGTTGAAGAGGTTGCTTATGTACCGCAACAGGAGCTACTTGATATCGATGAGTTCGAAGAAGATATTGTGGAAGAGCTTCGCAGTCGTGCTCAGGATGCATTGCTGACAAAAGCTATTGCGACTGAAGAGAAGCTCGATGGCAATACGCCGACAGCTGAACTCATCGCAATGGAAGGTATGAATGAAGAGCTAGCGCTTGATATGGCTAGCCACGGGATACAAACGGTCGACGATCTTGCAGATCAGTCCATTGATGACCTGATGGTTGTTACTGGTATGAACGAAGAGCTTGCAGGCACGTTAATCATGAAGGCACGCGAAAGCTGGTTTGCAGAGGAAGAAGCCAGCGAATAACCAGGTTGTAGGAAACCAGAGAATCCATGGCCGAAGTTACAGTTAAACAGCTTGCACAAGTCGTCGGTACGCCGGTAGAAAAATTACTGGTGCAGCTGCAAGAAGCAGGCGTTGAGAAGTCGAGCGAATCAGACATGATTTCCGACTCCGAAAAGCTGTCGCTGCTCGCTCATCTGCGCAAGTCGCGAGGTGAGCCTGCTGCGGGCGCAAGTACGGGCAAGAAAATTACCTTGCGGCGTAAGCGTGTTAGCGAGCTCAAAACAGACCCATCTGGTCGGCGCAAGGTCAATGTTGAAGTTCGCGGCAGGCGCACCGTTGTCAAGCCAGGTTCGAGCCCTGCTCAAGAGGCAGCAGACGAAATTGTTGAAGAGTCTGCAGCAGCAGCTAGTGCAAGTGAGGCAGCTAGTGCAAGTGAGGCTGCGAGTGCAAGTGAAGCACCTGCTGAGACCAAAACGGTAGCTGAAGCGAACACGCCAGACGTAGAATCTGCAACCACTGATGCAGTGGCCACCACAGAGGTCTTAGAAGATTCGGCATCCGATGATGTTGCGACCGATACGGTCAGCGCCGATGATGCAGTTTCATCTAATGCCTTGGATTTAAGCGCACAACAAGCGGCCGCAGATGCCGTTGCAGCCGAGGTTGCACGCACAGCAGCTGCAAGCGCGGGCGTTAACACAGCTGAAACTCCAGCAGCGCCTGCACCATCCACTCCTGAGCCTGCAGCACCGGCAAGCTCATCTGCGAGTGATCGTATGCGCGCACAGGCGGAAGAGCAGGCCAGAGCAGCTGCAGAACGTCAGGCAGAGCGCCAGGTTGCACAAGAGCGCAAGCGCGAATCCGAAGAGAACAACAAGCGCGAACAAGAGCGTCGCGAACAGCAGCGCTTGGCAGAAGAAGCGCAGCGCCGTGCGGCAATGGAAGCACAGCAGGCTGCCAGTGGTGATCGATCTGGCGGCGGCGGCGGGCGCAAAGACGGTAAAGGTCGTGGCAAGGGTAAAGGTAATAACAGTAACGATACGCGTTATGGCCGCAATCAGTTGCACGTGGCAAAAGAAAAGTCAGGGCGTCGCAAAGGTAAACCGCGTCGCGCCCTGCCAAGCAATATCGAAGCTAAACACGCGTTCGAACGTCCGACGGCACCCGTCATAAGAGATGTAGAAGTGCCTGAAACCATCACGGTTGCTGAGCTTGGTAACAAGATGGCTGTTAAGGCTAATGAAGTTATAAAAACCATGATGGGCATGGGCGTCATGGCGACCATCAACCAAATGCTTGATCAGGACACCGCCATTTTGGTGGTAGAAGAAATGGGTCACAAAGCCATACCTATGAGTGCGGATGATATCGAAGCCGCACTGGCTGAGCGTATCGCCGGAATCGCTGCTGGTGATGCTGAACCCCGGCCTCCGGTTGTTACTGTTATGGGGCACGTTGATCACGGCAAAACATCATTACTCGATTACATTCGAACGTCTCGAGTGGCATCGGGTGAAGCGGGTGGTATCACACAGCACATCGGTGCATACCAAACTGAAACAGATAATGGCGTCATCACTTTTCTCGATACGCCAGGCCACGCCGCATTCACCTCCATGCGTCAACGTGGTGCACAGTCAACCGACATTGTTGTACTGGTTGTTGCTGCCGATGATGGTGCTATGCCACAAACTGTTGAAGCGATTGAACATGCACGTTCTGCGAACGTGCCGATTGTGGTTGCTGTTAACAAAATGGATAAAGAAGGGGCTGACCCTGAGCGCGTTCGAAACGAACTTGCACAACACGATGTCATTTCTGAAGAGTGGGGCGGTGACACGCAGTTTATTCCTGTCTCTGCGCTAAAAGGTGATGGCATTGATAAGTTACTCGATGCAATCACGCTACAGGCAGAGGTGCTGGAACTCACAGCTTCACCTGAAGGTAATGCCGCCGGTACTGTTATTGAAGCAGCGCTTGATAAAGGTCGCGGCCCGGTTGCGACGGTGCTTGTTCAACAAGGTGTGCTCAAGCGTGGTGATATTCTTATTTGCGGTGCGGTCACCGGACGTGTACGTGCCATGTTTGATGAAGACGGCAACAACGTCGAAGAAGCCGGTCCGTCTACGCCTGTTCAGGTGCTTGGCTTATCTTCAACGCCAAATGCGGGCGATGAAATGCTTGTTGCTGCAGACGATAAAATCGCACGCGAGCTTGCAACATTGCGTGAAGATAAAAGCCGTGATGCACGTCTTGCAGGCCGTAAGCCTGCCAAACTTGAAGATGTATTTACTCAATACAACAGTGGTACGCCATCACTTAACCTTGTTGTTAAAGCCGATGTGAAGGGTAGCTTTGAAGCCATTCGTGATGCACTGGAAAAGCTTTCAACCGAAGAAGTCAGTGTGCGGGTTATCGGAGGTGGCGTTGGTGGCATAACAGAATCTGATGCCAACACAGCCGCGACATCCAACGCCATACTGGTTGGCTTTAATGTTCGAGCCGATAGCGCTGCAAGGCGTATCGTGCAAGAGACGGGTATAGATCTTCGCTACTACAGCGTTATTTACGAACTCATCGATCTCGTCAAGTCGGTAGCCGGTGGTTTGCTTGCGCCGGAAGTGCGTGAGCGCATAATTGGTAACGCCGAGGTTAAAGATGTATTTACCTCACCAAAGTTTGGCCAAATTGCAGGTTGTATGGTTACCGAGGGTGTGGTTCGTAAAGACGAGCCTATTCGCGTACTGCGAGACAGCGTTGTTATATACGAAGGTGAGCTCGAATCCTTGCGTCGCTTTAAAGATGATGTAAAAGATGTGCATATGGGAACCGAATGCGGTATCGGTGTAAAGAACTACACTGATGTGCAACCAGGTGATGTCATCGAAGTATTCGAACGAACTGAGGTCGCGCGGACGCTCTAATGCCTGCTGATTATCCGCGCAGCCATAGGGTTGCCGATTTTATCCAGCGTGAGCTGACCGATCTTTTACGTAGCGAAATGAAAGACCCGCGAGTATCCACCATGGTCACCGTATCATCGGTGGAAGTATCGCGAGACTTGGGTACGGCCAAGGTGCACTACACCGTCATGGGTGCACAACCTGGTGAAAGAGAAGAAACCCACAAAGCATTGACTAATGCGGCGGGTTTTTTACGGCGTAAACTTGCGCCACGCCTCAATACGCGATCTGTTCCACAGCTTCGCTTTTACTACGACGATTCGATCGAGCATGGTGCGCATATGTCAGCGCTGATCGCTGATGCGGTCGCAACTAATACAACTGAAAGCAATGACTCCTCAGAGTCTGGTTCAGAACCAGGTTCAGAATTAACTTCAGCCATTAATCCGGTTGCAGCAGCTGCCGCGGCCTCACAAGAACCGACCTCAAGTGATGCGTCGAAAGAGCCCACTTTTAGCCCTTCGACAGCATCACAAGATACCAGTAATAATCTCTCAACAGATGACCCAACGTAGACGCGCACGTCGTGAGCGTGGTCGTCGTTTGCACGGCATTTTGTTATTCGACAAACCACCCGGTGGCAGCTCCAATCAAGTCATGCAACGGGTACGCAGGCTCTATGATGCCAATAAGGCAGGCCATACGGGTAGTCTTGACCCTTTGGCGACCGGTATGCTCCCAATTTGTTTTGGTGAGGCAACCAAACTCAGCCGCTTTTTGATCGATGCCAACAAAGGTTATGAAACCACGATGCAACTGGGCGTCACCACTGATTCTGCAGATTCTGATGGTGATGTAATTGAGCAGCGCTCGGTACCAGCCGATTTGGATATTGCCCAACTTCAAGAAGTCTGTAATCAATTCCTTGGTGAACAGCTGCAAATCCCGCCGATGGTTTCGGCCATCAAGGTTAATGGCCAGCGGCTTTACAATTTAGCCCGCCAGGGGATCGAGGTTGAGCGTAAACCCCGCAAAGTCACATTCAGAGATGTGACCGTGTTAGCGGTAGAAGGCACCACAGCCCGTTTACGTGTGAGTTGCTCCAAAGGCACCTACATACGGTCTCTGGTGAGTGATATCGGCGAATCCATTGGCTGTGGGGCGCATGTTCATCAACTGCGTCGCACTTTCGTTGCGCCGTTTGAAGGGCACTCCATGTGGACAGAGGCGCAGCTACGTGAGCACAGCGACCCTGATTCGCTGTTGCTACCACTGGATATTGGCCTAAAGCACTTGCCTGGAGTCACACTGGATGAAGCCAATACAGCACTTTTTGCACAAGGTCGGGCTGTGTCTGTGCAGTGCCGTTTACCTGGTTCTGCTCCACAGCAGAATCAGAAGCAGCTTGATGTGCCGGAAATGTGCCGGGTGTACGCGCCAGAAGGCCATCTGATAGGCCTCGCAGTACCTGAAGATAACGGAATGATTGCCCCTCGTCGTGTGCTGCAATGGTGAATGAGTGATACAATAGTGGGTTAGGAAAAACCACTATCAATTACTCTTTGGAGCATTATCTGTAATGTCTTGTCTCAGCGCCGAAGCAAAGGCGGAAATCGTTAAAGAACACCAGTTAGACTCTACGGACACAGGGTCACCGGAAGTTCAGGTCGCATTGTTGTCCGCAAGAATCTCACACCTCACCGACCACTTCAAATCGCATAAGCATGACCACCACTCGCGTCGTGGGCTGCTGCGAATGGTTAATCAAAGACGAAAATTACTGGACTACCTGCATCGTAAAGATGCTTCACGTTATCAGAATCTGATCAAGCGACTCGGCCTCCGTCGATAATAGCCAACGAAAACTTAAGGAAATCCAGTGACAGCTTATTCAAAGACTTTTGAGTACGGTGCTGACACCGTTACTCTGCAGACTGGTGAAATAGCCAGACAGGCCACAGCTTCAATTGTTGCCAGCATGGGCGACACCGTTGTATTGGTCACCGTAGTGGGTCGCAAAGAAGCGAACCCAAGCCAGAGCTTTTTCCCGTTGACCATCAACTATCAGGAAAAAACTTACGCTGCCGGTAAAATCCCCGGTGGCTTTTTCAAGCGTGAAGGACGTCCGGCAGAAAGTGAAACACTGATCTCTCGTTTAATAGATCGGCCATTGCGTCCACTGTTCCCTAAAGGGTTCATGAACGAAGTGCAAGTCATCGCCACTGTCATGTCACTCGACCCTGAGATCAGTGCGGACATCCCGGCTATGCTGGGTGCGTCTGCCGCACTTGCCTGTTCCGGTATTCCGTTCGCGGGCCCAATTGGTGCCGCGCGGGTAGGGTACGCAGATGGCAATTACATGCTTAACCCAACCATGGAACAGTTGGCATCTTCAGAGCTAGACCTTGTTGTGGCAGGTACTGACGACGCTGTATTGATGGTTGAATCAGAAGCTAATGTGTTGTCAGAGCAAGTGATGCTTGATGCTGTCATGTTTGGTCACGATGCCATGCAAACTGCAATCACAGGTATCAAACAACTGGCAGAAGAAGTTGGTACGCCAGCCTGGGAATGGACAGCACCTCCAACTGATGAAGCACTTGCCAGCAAAGTGGCTGACGTGATCACAGCTGACCTTACTGCCGCTTACACCATTGCCGATAAGCTTGACCGTCAGGATGCTGTAGGTGCCGCTAAAGATAAAGCAGTCGAGGCTATTGCCACCGATGGTGACGATGGCTGGTCGAAGGACGATGTTAAAAAGGCGTTTGGTTCACTTGAAAAGTCTATTGTTCGCAGTCGTGTTATTGCCGGCGAGCCGCGTATAGATGGTCGTGATAATTCCACGGTTCGTGCAATTTCCTCGCATACCGGTGTGCTGCCAAGAACCCACGGCTCAGCTGTGTTCACTCGTGGTGAAACACAAGCGATTGTGACTGCCACACTCGGTACTACCCGTGATGCGCAGATCATAGATGCCTTGTCTGGTGAAACGCGCATGGCTTTTATGCTGCACTACAATTTTCCTCCTTACTGCGTTGGAGAAACCGGTTTTGTTGGTTCTCCCAAACGTCGCGAAATTGGACACGGCAAACTTGCCAAGCGTGGTGTTCAGGCGGTTATGCCTGATGATGAGGATTTCCCATACACTATTCGAGTAGTCTCAGAAATCACTGAATCCAACGGTTCAAGTTCCATGGCTTCAGTGTGTGGTACCAGCCTTGCGTTAATGGATGCTGGTGTTCCTCTCAAAGCACCTGTTGCCGGTATCGCCATGGGTCTTGTTAAAGAAGATAGCGGCCATGCAGTGTTAAGCGATATTCTCGGTGATGAAGATCACCTGGGTGATATGGACTTTAAAGTGGCTGGTACATCAGATGGTATTACTGCCTTGCAGATGGATATTAAAATCACTGGTATTACCAGAGATATTATGGAAACTGCATTGGCACAAGCCAAAGATGGCCGCTTGCATATTCTTGGCGAAATGGCCAAGACGCTTAGCGAAGCACGTAGCGATCTTTCTCAGCATGCTCCGCGATTTATCACGGTCAAAATTGATCCTGAAAAAATCGCTGCCGTTATTGGTAAGGGTGGTGCGGTTATTCGTGCACTTACAGAAGAGACTGGAGCCACCATCGATATCGGTGATGACGGTTTAATCAAAATCGCATCAAGCGATCGTGCAGCGGGCGAAGAGGCGCGTCGCCGAATTGAACTGATCACTGCTGATGTTGAGGTCGGTACAATCTACGAAGGCCGTGTTCAGAAGATCATGGACTTTGGTGCTTTTGTTAACATCCTGCCTGGTAAAGATGGCCTGGTGCATATCTCGCAGATCTCTGAAGAACGTGTTCAGAATGTAGCGGACGCACTAAGCGAAGGTCAGATGGTCACTGTCAAGGTACTTGAAGTAGATAAGCAGGGTCGTATCCGTTTGAGCATGAAAGCGGTTGAAGCCGGTGAGACTGCAACACCTGCATAAGGTCGACAGTATGCGTATTTCGTTAATACGCCTGTTTGCACAGCTGTATTGGTAGATAAATAGGTACGTAGGTACGTAGGTACGTAGATATGTCTGCTAGCAAATAGCCAGTAAGTAGTATGTCAGTAAATATGACTATCAGTAATGACGAGCAGTGCGCATCAGCGCGCTGCTCTCTAAACCCCTTGTTTAATCCCTCTACTGAAATCTCCGTCTTAATTTTTAACTTGCCGATTTGACTCGCCAACTCGCCATTGATGAAGCGTTTATGCGCAAGGCACTGTTGCTGGCAGACGATGCTGCCGACATAGGTGAAGTACCCGTTGGTGCAGTTGTTGTGGTGAATAATGAAATTGTTGGGCGCGGGTTTAATCAAACACGACTGTTGTGTGATCCCTTTGCACATGCCGAAGTGATGGCAGTGCGTGATGCCGCAACATCGCTGGCGCAGTATCGTCTGACGGGCGCAACACTGTACGTGACCATTGAACCCTGCTTGATGTGTTGTGGTGCTTTACAACATGCTCGCATAGATCGCTTGGTTTATGGTGCTCGTGAACCTAAGACCGGTGCTGTCGTCAGTGTCATTGATTCTTTGATGGATGCCAGTGCACAGCATCGAGTTGCCATATCAGAAGGTGTGTTGGTTGATGAGTGTGAGCAGCGAATGCAAGATTTTTTCAAAGCGTTGCGTTAGTACGCCGGCACTTTTTATTAAGTTGAATGTTGATATTTGTATTTCAGAGTTTAACCGCGTTCGCTAAATCACATTTATTAATGACGATAGCATGCTGATTCGTATTTTTATTTTTTATAGGTGCGATGTTGTTGCTCGTGCCTTGTGCAGCAACCCACAACCGTGCCCAAAACCGCATTTATTTAACTGTAAATGACAGTCGACAGAACGTGACCGTGAATGCAACAGTAAGGGCACACTCACAGTTTAAGTAAGGTGGTAAGAGGGACGCTATTTATAAGTCAGACAAGCTGTTCCCAAGCAATGCTTCCCAGGACGACACCATAAGCGCATATTCATCGATACATTCATCGGCTTTGTCTTCACTTAGAAGTTCATCTTCGATGATCAATTGCCTTTCATCGTCATTGTTGCCTGCGATATAGCACAGTGTGCTGTAGTAGCGTTGAATGTCGAGGCTATGCACCCCCCAATAGTCTGCGTTTTCGAATTGATCAATAGATTGATCTTCCAATGCAAACATGTCGGCTGCGGTTAAAGCGATATCAGTACCTGAATCGTGATATTCCAGTAGTAACATTGTGGCAAGTGCATCAGCTGCATCTTCCTCTTTACCAACAATGGGGATGTCCAGTTGTGCTATTAAAGCGTGCGCCGTCTCGTGTAGTAATGTATGGGTAACAACATCCAGCACAATTGCATTTTGCTCTGATTCTTCCAGGTCACCAAGGCTTGATTCAAAGTGGGTCAATATGGTGTCAACGAACATAAAAGGTAGAGATATGTCATTTATCGCTGGGTCAAATAGCGGGCCATCTTCAGCGCCAACACTTAAGGTGACGGGGTAATCGAAGCTGACAGCATCATTGATAAATTTTACTGTTTCATCAAGTGCGTTGTTTTCAGTCAGAATTTCAAGGTTCTCGGCTTCCTGACTGTTAGTTGGCTTGAGAATATTGATCTGCATTTTCGCAGCGTTTGCATTGGCTGAAATCACCATAGACAGTGACAAGGCAAAGAGAATTGACACGAATCCAGGCATTGGTTGTTCGAAACTATTTTTTATGATCATTGCTTTAATAAAGTGTGGAATAGTTGCGCTGTTGCAAGCAACTTAGCATCTGCGGAATCAGGCATTAGAATCTGTAGCCCAGTTGGTAAGTCGCTTTGATGCATGGGTATGGAGATACCGCACAAATTAAACAAGTTTACAGGTTGTGTATTTCTGGAGGCGAGCAAGCCTCGCGCATGCATGGCAGGATCTTCAAATGATTCAATTGTCATAGGCACAAACGGGCAGGTTGGTGTTAACCAGCAATCAACAGTATTAAATTGTACTGCTGCCTTTCTAGATAAGTGCTTGCGCCTCGCTTGTGCTGCCAAATGTGTTGTAGCACTAACTGTTAAACCATGAGCTGCACGCTGTGCAGTAACGGTATCAACATCAGCATGAATTTCATGAAAGAAATCGACACCGAGTGAACTGATAATTTCTGGCCCGACAATATCCGGAAAAAGGTACTCGCGTTCTAGCGCCTCTGGAAAATCCATCTCTACTCTAATAGCACCAGCTTCTTCGAAACGTTTGCATGTGCGCTCGAAGTCACTTGTCACTTTGTCGTCCAGGTCATCGAGAAATAAAGTGGAGGGCACACCGAAACGAAGACCCGAAACTGACGTTTTCGCTTGCACAGGCTCACCCGTCATAAGCGTGTGCATAATGGCGGCATCGGCTACGGTTCTGCACAGTGGGCCAATCGAATCGAGTGTTGGCGAGAGTGGGAATACGCCGTCGGTTGGCCATTTTCCGACCGATGTTTTATGACCCACAATACCAGTGAAACAAGCGGGAATCCTGACGGATCCGCCCGTGTCTGTTCCCATGGCAAGTCCTACTATGCCTGCAGAGACAGCGACCGCTGAGCCACTTGATGAACCACCGGGGATACGGTGTGTATTCATGTCTACCGGATTCCAGGGTGTACCGCGAGATTCGTTTACACCGGTTGCCCCCAATGCAAATTCAACCGTTCGGGTTTTACCGAATATGATTGCGCCTGCCGCCCTCAAGGCGTTGACTACGGGGCCCTCACTACCACTTAAGTGCGCTGTATTGGCGTTTGATCCATTGGTGGTTGGTAAATTGTTTACTGCCATAATATCTTTAATACCAACAGGCAAGCCCATTAATGGTCCAAGGTCGGTACCCGATTGCAGTAAAGCATCGTATGCTTTTGCTGTGTCTAGTGCGCGCCTTGCGTCAATACATTCAAATGCATTTAACCTCTCGAGATCTTCGGCACGCAGAAGACAACTATTGATTGTTTCAGTAAAGCTGAGCTCGCCTTGGCGTACCCGCTTGCCCCAGGAGGTGATGCCTCGGTCAAAAAGGTCACTGGTGGTGGTTGGAAGGTTTAGCATAGGTTTTTATTGAATTCCAAGACAGAGCAAAACAGTAACAGCCACAGATGTTAAAACCTTGCTGGAGTGTTAGATACCAGTATATAACAGTGTATACGAAACCGTATTTGCAATTCAGTGCCTATGCACCAGTGTTTACAAATCAGAGTGTATGATTTTCTGCGCTAACCGTATGTTGTTGAATTGGGATAACACTGTTTGGACCTACAAAAAACACCCTGTGGTGGCTTAAAGGTTTTATATTGTGCCCGCCTGTGAATTCACCAAACGACGGTAGAACGCCCATATTATCTGTGAACCAGAAGGCCGGCGCACGCAAGGATTCTCTTCGACTTGAGCTGAGGCGGTATGTAGGGTGTAGATGCCCACATAAGCTGTACGCTGTTGACTGTTCGCTCGGTGGTTCGTGCTGTAGTGTAAACGGGCCCAGGTTCAGATTTTTCTGATGCCAATTGATCCTACCATCCAGCACACTTTTCAATATCTTTTGACCCGCTTTGCGATCATGATTACCACTGATAACTTCTACGTTGACTCGATTATGTAGATCAAAAAAAGCTTTAAGTCTTAATAACCAGGGTTCATTGGATTGTGGGACAGCGTGGAGCAAATCACCCAGTATCAGTAAGTGTTTTGCTTGGCATAGCTCAATTAGTGCTGATAGTTTTTCGATATCGGCAATGCTGGAGCCGCTGGGAACAGCCATACCCGCACGTTGAAAAACATGCTCCTTGCCAAGGTGTATGTCGGCCACCAGTATGGCGGACTGTGCAGGCCAGAAAATCACTTTTTGAGGGTGTAGTAGTAGTATCTCCTCGCAACAGTTTATGTGGTGGCATTGGTCAGAGAACACAGTATTTGTGCTGTTTGAATTCATGCGAGAGCTTGAGTTTTGATCAGTTGAACACTATTTATTGCTAATGGTAACAGCGATCCAGCATCTTTTTCACATTCAAGGTC
>CALHRQ010000086.1 GCA_938038175.1 uncultured Granulosicoccaceae bacterium
GGTGCAACATTTTTTATTTGAAGGCGATCGACACGCCGTGCGGCACAGTGCTGTGGATGCAGCGCTGCGTGGTACTATCCTGCGCGTGAATAGGTAAAGAATAAAATTTTAGATGGAGGATTCAATGTCCAGTTCACTTAAATCAGTCACTGTGATTGTACTTTTCGCATTAACGCTTTGCAGTGCGAGTTCGGTTTTATCTCAGTCTGGAGAGGATATCGAATCTCTCAAGGCGAAACTTGAGGAGGCACAGGCACAGCTTAAAGCTGACTTGGCCAATAAAGAAAAAACCGATGCGATTCGCCAGGAGATCGAAGACAAGTTGAGCGCCCGTCAAGCCAGAGAGAGTGAAATTCTCGAAGAATTTGAAACACTTTGCAACGAACAGGAAGAACTGAAAGCCGGCAGTTTCAACGATTGCATGGCCGGATTCAATAACTGAAAATATTTACAGTATTTTTTGCCTCCAAGCACACATAAGCTGCTTTTTTTGTGAAATAATCATTCGCAGTGACATTGCAATGGATTTGCAGTTACTCAACATTTTTTACAAAGGAGACAAATGTGGACGACAACCGTAAAAAAGCGCTTAGCGCCGCAATGGGCCAAATTGAAAAACAATTTGGCAAAGGTGCGATCATGCGTATGGGTGATGCGACGGATACGCGAGATATAGATATAATATCAACTGGTACGCTTGGGCTCGATGTTGCCTTGGGTATTGGTGGTCTACCGAAAGGCAGGATCTGTGAAATCTACGGGCCTGAATCCTCTGGCAAGACAACATTGACTCTGCAAGTTGTTGCAGAGTGCCAAAAAACGGGTGGCACAGCTGCATTTATTGATGCAGAACATGCCCTCGATCCTGTTTACGCTGCCAAGCTTGGCGTTAACGTTGACGATCTTCTGATCTCACAGCCAGACACCGGCGATCAGGCACTCGAAATTGTTGACATGTTGGTACGCTCTGGTGGCGTGGATGTCATCGTGGTAGATTCTGTTGCAGCCCTGACCCCAAAAGCGGAAATAGAGGGCGACATGGGCGACTCCCATGTAGGTCTGCATGCACGCTTGATGTCGCAAGCGCTGCGCAAACTCACGGGTAACATTAAACGCACGAATACGTCGGTTATTTTCATTAACCAAATTCGTATGAAAATTGGCGTTATGTTCGGTAGTCCTGAAACCACTACTGGTGGTAATGCGCTTAAGTTTTATTCATCAGTGCGGCTCGATATTCGACGTATCGGTGCAATAAAACGTGGCGACGAAATTGTCGGTAATGAAACACGCGTCAAGGTCGTCAAGAACAAAATGGCGCCTCCGTTTCGACAAACCGAGTTCGAGATTCTCTACGGAGAAGGTACTTCGAGAGAAGGTGAACTCATCGATCTTGGAGCAAAAAATGGCATCGTGGACAAGGCGGGTGCATGGTACAGCTATGAAGGTGATCGCATTGGTCAGGGTAAAGAAAACGTTCGTCAATACCTGAAGGAAAATCCTGAGATGG
Organism: uncultured Granulosicoccaceae bacterium; assembly: GCA_938038175.1. Taxonomy (GTDB): domain Bacteria; phylum Pseudomonadota; class Gammaproteobacteria; order Granulosicoccales; family Granulosicoccaceae; genus Granulosicoccus. The sequence goes on from CALHRQ010000086.1 coordinate 1,511, forward strand.
CTAATGATATTGACCAGAAGCTTCGGGCGCTATTGCTGACCAGTGCAAAAGTCAAGGAAGAAACCGAAAAAGATGAATCGGATGTGGGCGTCGATGTGGAAGTAGAAGCTGAAGCATAGGTTGCCATAGAAACTATACCGGAGAATCTTCTATAGCGAGGTGCCAAGAGTTGTCAGAGGTAGCCCGATTCAGCTACAAAGCGCTAAGAGTAATAATATGATCAGAAAGCAGCTTGATCCTAACCTGTCTGCTCAAGATCGTCGCAAGCTTGCCTATGCTGCGTCTATACGCTTACTCTCGTCGAGAGAGCACTCTGCGGAAGAGCTGCGAAAGAAGTTAACACAACGTGGGTTCGACTCAGACTTGGTCGAATCCATGTTACAGCAGATGATCGAAGCGGGTTATCAATGCGACGAGCGCTTCGCGTGCCTCTACGCCGAACAGCTCAGCAACAAACTTTATGGCCCGTTACACATCCGCGCTAAACTTTCCAGTAGGGGTATCGGCAGCGGGCAAATAAGCGATGCCATAGCAGCACTGAATCTTAGCTGGTTGGACGTAGCAGTTCAGGCCTTGCAGTCCAAATTTTCTGTGAGTGAACTATCGGACAGAGACGAGCTTCAGCAGCAACGCATTGCCCGATTTCTGAATAATCGCGGGTTTTCCACTAATGATTCCATTCGGGCACTAACATTGGCGCGCGATAATGTGTCAGAAATTCCCTAATCTCGTTACAATCGGGTATTTCAGGCATGCCCGGTAAATCCGCTCATGGTTTCAACCTCCGATATTCGTGAACGTTTTCTGTCCTACTTTGCTAAACAGGGGCACGAAATTGTTGCATCCAGTTCATTGGTTCCCGGTAACGACAAAACGTTGTTGTTCACCAATGCAGGCATGGTGCAATTTAAAGATGTTTTCACGGGCGAAGAAGTCCGCGACTACAACAAGGCCACGACATCACAGCGCTGCGTGCGGGCCGGTGGTAAGCACAACGATCTCGATAATGTTGGCTACACAGCGCGCCACCACACTTTTTTCGAGATGCTCGGAAATTTCAGCTTTGGCGACTACTTTAAAGAAGATGCCATCCGCTATGCCTGGGAGTTTCTCACTGCAGAACTAAGCCTGCCAGCTGAAAAGCTGTGGGTTACTGTATTCGAAGAAGATGACGAGGCTGAGCGTATTTGGATTGAGCAAATCGGCGTGCCAGCTGAGCGTGTTATTCGTATCGGCGCTAAGGATAACTTCTGGATGATGGGTGATACCGGTCCCTGTGGGCCCTGTTCCGAAATCTTCTACGACCACGGCGAATCGGTTTGGGGTGGCCCGCCGGGTTCTGCTGAAGAAGACGGTGATCGCTACATCGAGATCTGGAATCTGGTTTTCATGCAGTACGATCGCTCTGCGGATGGCACGCTTACGCCGCTACCCAAACCCTGCGTAGACACAGGAATGGGGCTTGAGCGAACTGCAGCAGTACTGCAGCATGTGCACAGCAATTACGAAATTGATCTGTTCAAATCACTGATTGCGGCTGTGGCTAAAGTGGTTGGTACAAGCGATATGGAAAGTCCATCGCTTAATGTTATTGCTGATCACATCAGATCCTGCGCATTTCTGATCATTGATGGTGTCATTCCTTCCAATGAAGGTCGGGGCTATGTTCTGCGTCGCATTATTCGGCGAGCTGTACGCCACGGTCATAAACTGGGAGCAAAAGACAGTTTTTTCTTCAAGCTCACCGATGCGCTGGTAGCAGAAATGGGTACGGCTTACCCGGAATTACCTGCTAATGCTGACAACGTAAAAAAACAATTGCAGTTGGAGGAAGAGCGCTTCGCCACAACACTAAGCGCTGGCATGAAGATTCTTGATGAAGAAGTGGCCTCACTGAAAACAAAGCAAATTCCAGGTGATGTGGTATTCAAGCTTTACGACACCTATGGGTTCCCTGTTGATCTTACCGCCGATATTGCGCGTGAAAGAGAGTTAACCCTGGATAGC
>CALHRQ010000087.1 GCA_938038175.1 uncultured Granulosicoccaceae bacterium
CCATCGAGCTTGCGCTTTTCTTTTTGAGTTTGATAACACTCAGAGCCGCCAAACACATCCAGAAACAACAAGCCATCATCAACCAAAGTTTCTCTAACACTACGAAAGTAATGCAGCATAGTTGCCCGCTCTTGAAAAAACCAGTAGCTGAAGTTATAAGCCTGAATAAGGTCGACCTGGTGTGTCTTTACCTCAAGGACATCAGCTTCGACAAGCTCTAGACGCTTTTTTTGTGTCGTAGACAAGCGCGACACATTGTGTTTTCTGCCCCAGCCGAGTACCTCTGGATCAAAATCGACACCAACGGCCGTATTATCTTTACGACGCTCTACCCACTCAACCGAACTGATGGCTGTACCACAGAAATCTTCACGCATCGAGGCTGGCACCCGACCGACCAGATCTTGAAAAGTGCTGTCAATGAAGTCAAGTTCAAACTCTGCATTCTGAACAGACTCCTGGTACAACATGTGTCGATCAGCAAGATCGGCCATGGTTGATGTTTTTTCTTTCTTCTGAGCAGTCTTATCCATAATGTTTACTTGTAAAGTCGAGTAGGAGAATTCAGGCCTTGATTCCAGTACCACGATTAAGCAGCGTTAGTGCCACGGTAAAGAGTATTGCGATAAAAATACCGATGACAGCAAAGCTTTGCCATAGCGGTATATCACTGACACCCAAAATGCTGAATCGAAAACCATTGATCATGTATAGCACTGGATTAAACAAAGACAATTTTTGCGCAAGCGGCGGCAGCATACTGATCGAGTAAAAAATACCACCAAGATAGGTTAAGGGTGTCAGGACAAAATTAGGCACGATTGAGCACTCATCAAACGTTTGCGCAAAAACCGCATTGATGAAACCACCGAGTGAAAACATGATAGACGTCAGAATAGCAATTAAAACCATAAGCACTGGATACTCAGGCTTTAAACTGGTGAACAAAAACGACACCGCTGTTACAACCAAGCCCACCGTTACACCACGCGCCACACCACCGGTGACATACCCTGCAAGAATCGTAAAGTTACTCACAGGAGATACCAGTAACTCTTCAACGTATTTTTGTAACTTAGAACCAAAAAACGAAGACACAACATTGCCATAGGAATTCGTGATGATACCCATCATAATGATACCCGGCACCAGGTAGTCCATGTAGGCAAAACCATCTACTTCGCGGATACGTGTACCGATAAGCCCACCAAATATAATCATGTAGAGCACAGCGTTAACCGCTGGTGGGGTGATGGTTTGCACCCAGATGCGCATGAATCGCCGCACCTCTTTGCGTACAAGCGTAAGATAAGCCACCCATTGAACCTGCCAGTAATTCATGTGGCTGTATTGTTTTTGCCGTTTTCTGCTGGCGTGCCTTGCAGAACAGATGTGTCCAGCTCCTCGCGCCCCCCGCTCTGATTGACAAGGCGCACAAAAAACTCTTCCAGACGATTAGACTTGTTGCGCATACTGTTCACAGCAATTCCAAGTGAAGACAAACCATCAAATAAGTCGTTAATCTTATGCCCTTTGGGCACCTCAACCTCTATCTGCAATGGGTCCTTGCAGGTTCTAATCAAAAACGGTTGTACTTGAGGTAGTTCATGCAAAGCGTCCTGAATATCCAGCACAAAGGTTTCCTGCATGGATCGGCTGAGTAACTCTGAAACAGCACCGCGTTCGATAATATCACCATGATCAATAATAGCCACGTTTTTACACAAAGCTTCGGCTTCTTCAAGATAGTGTGTGGTGAGCATAATGGTGATGCCCTCTTCACTATTGATACTGCTTAAGTACTCCCACATAGACCGCCTGATTTCAATATCTACGCCGGCAGTTGGCTCGTCTAATATCAGCAATCGAGGTTCGTGTACTAATGCCCTGGCAATCATCAAACGGCGCTTCATACCGCCTGATAAAGCGCGAGCTGCTGTATTACGTTTTTCCCAAAGATCTAGGCGCGTAAGATAGTGTTCCGCCCGGCGGCGACTTTCACGCATTCCAATACCATTGTACCCAGCTATATTAGTCACAATATTAAGTACAGTATCGAAACTGTTAAAGTTGAACTCCTGCGGTACCAGCCCGATAGACGCTTTGATTCGCTCTGGCTCTTTATCCAAATCGTGTTCAAAGACCTGAACTGAGCCGGAGGTTTTATTCACCAATGAACTGATAATGCCAATCGCAGTAGATTTGCCAGCACCATTGGGGCCGAGTAAGGCAAAGAAATCACCTTCAGCTACATCCAAGTTGATGCCACGCAGAGCTTGTACGTCCTGATCGTAGGTTTTAGTCAGGTTTTGAATGGACAGCGCTTGCATCTGGACAAGTTTAACAGCTACAGCACTCTTTTCGTTAGCTTATAGCAAGGCTTATCGGCTCCATGAGCCACAAATCATGTGCTTTATTTCTGGACACTGTCGCCCTAAACATTAAAGCGCTAAACACATTGCCAATTACAAAGAATCAGCCAGAGCCGGAACACAGTTAGAACCGATCAGTTAAAGGCGAGGCGCATTGATGCTGCCTCGTTTAAGGCCGCACGATCGTTTATATACCGCGTGGTTGCTACATAACTACGATAGTAGTGCATTACATCGATCACGTAGTTCTGTGTTTCGGCAAAAGGTGGGATACCACCATAACGAGAAACGTTACCAGGACCAGCATTATAAGCAGCCAGTGCCAGCTCATCACTACCAAAGCGCTGACGTAACTGAGACAAATAACGTATACCAGCCTTAAGGTTTTGATCGCTATCGGTAGGGTCAGACACCTTTAACCACTTAGCAGTCTCAGGCATTAGCTGCATAAGACCGATCGCACCCACATGCGAGCGCGCACGAGGATTAAAACAGGATTCTTTTGTGATAACCGCTTTGATCAGGCTGACACTGACGTTATAACGCAAACCCAGGTCCAATATTCGCGACTCGTATTTTGACATTCGCTTGTCTACTGCAGCTGGGCTGCGACCCATGCAACGAACATTAGCAATGGCGTGCTCTGGGTTATAGGCATCGATCTCGATCAATGTTCTATAGGGTTTGTATTGATCTTGTGCCAGCCTGTCATTCTGTTCGATATGTGGAAAACCAACTTCGTCAAATTTACCAAGATGACGTTGTGGAGCTTTCGCTGCTACCCAAAGGTTTTCATTGATATCTGTAGCCGAGCTTCGCGAGCGAATGCTTGCCCACAAAGGCTTGGTTCGATTGATGACACCATCGTCAACAGTGGACTCCAGAAACTGAGAGGGATCAAACTGCAATGCCACATTCTGTTCTAACTGGCCATGGCTATATTGGTCATCCGGGTTTTGTGCGTTATTAGATCGTTCAGCAGCCGCTGACAAGCGAGCAGCAATAAACAGTTGGCGCTCCAGTTCAGTCTCAATCTCGGCACGGTTGTTTAGCCTGGATGCAGTAGAGGCTTGTGTTTGTGAGTTGGCTGGTATCAACGCCTGAAAAACGCTTGCCTTATGCGAAAAAGAAGCATCGGCAGGCTGCCCTGCATTGCGCAGTGTAACTAAACCTCCAGACTCTGATTCAGCATCGCGTAACCGAGCATTCGTCGACTCAATATACTCCGAGCCAATATACCCGGACTTAGCATATCCTGATGCAGAAACCTCAACTTCCGGAGCCACTAAAGCCACAACAGCGGCCGCCCCCAAAGACAGGAAACTAACGACGGCCAACCGTAAAAAACTGATGTCTGTTTTATCTAAACTCATAATGGTGCCAGGGGGGTCAGATTATTTATTATTATTGTTTTATTCTGATATCAACAGCGAGGCCATGGCCTGCCTGTATTCGTCAGGAATGCGTACGGGTTTTTCCGAAGCAGCATCTACGAATACATCCACTATAAACCCTGTGGCTCGAACATTGGGGCTGTCATTGATGAAAATGCCAAGCTCATAACGAACACTGGAGTTGCCCAGTTTCGAAATGCGAAGCCCGACACTCAAGTCGTCTGGATAGCGCGCGGCATCGTGGTATTGGCAACCGTTTTCAGCTGTGAAGCAGCGCACAGAACCGGTGTTGGGGTCAAGGCCGTTTTCGATCTCCAGCCAGGTCATGACCGCGTTTTCGAACACGCTGTAATAAACCGCATTGTTCATGTGACCATAGCGATCATTATCGATCCAGCGTGTCGGCATGCTCAAGTGCCAGGGAAAATCAGCACGCAGCCAGTTACGAGTACTACTGTTCATCGTTTTAGCTCTATGGTTGGACGTTCATGCTGCCAAAGCACTTCTGAATCACCATCGTGTCGCGCTAGAACACGTGCAACAACAAACAACAAATCCGAAAGCCTGTTCAGGTATTTAACGCTAAATGGGGGAACCGTTTCGTCGCGCTGCAGTGAAACAACACAGCGCTCCGCCCTGCGGCACACTGTGCGCGCCAGATGACAGGTGGCGGTGGCTTGAGAGCCGGCCGGCAAGATAAAATCCTTCAGCGCAGGCAAGGGTTCGTTGAAATAATCAAGCGTATCTTCAAGCCATGTAACATGGTGTTCCTGAATGGATTGATGACCAGGTATACACAATTCACCACCAAGATCGAACAGATGATGTTGTATCTCGTGCATGACTTTCCTGATTTCATCGGGTACTGGCAAGGCAACTAGCATTCCAATAACGGAATTCAGCTCATCCGTCGTACCATAGGCTGTGACTCGCACACCGTCTTTGTCGGTTCGGCTCCCATCCCCCAGCCCGGTGGTGCCGTTGTCCCCGGTACGAGTATAAATTTTGGATAACCGATTTCCCATGGATAGAATTCCTGAAGTTTTTGGCCTAGAGTTTTAAGCTGGAGAAACCGCAGAGTTGGCGCATTCGTAATCATCGCTCCATCGCCACGGTGCAGCAGCCGCCAAGCTTACCAAAATTGGACGGAATTTCTTGGCAATTTTCGCTCTTTATTCGCTGTGGGCAACTGGCTTTGGCTGCTACCGCCAAAAGAGAGCCTGCTAAGCTAGTCTGTGCATGCGTATAATCAGGCTTTTATCGCTGGAGTTTGAACTGTGGCCGAAGAGACCATTTTCAGTAAAATCATTCGCAAGGAAATACCGTCCGACATGCTGTATCAGGATGATCTGGTTACGGCATTTCGCGATATCAATCCGGCCATGCCCACACATATCTTGATTGTACCCAATGACCTCATTCCCACCGCAGCAGATGTCGAACCAGAACACGAGTTAGCACTTGGCAGGTTATTTACGGTTGCACGAAAACTGGCCGAGGAAGCCGGTATTGCCGAAGATGGTTACAGACTGATCGTTAATTGTAAGGAGCATGGCCGACAGGATGTGTTTCATTTACACATGCATTTATTAGGCGGTGCTAAACATGGTCCCATGTTGATTAAGAAGCCAGATTGACAAAACCCTAATGATCAATGGGATTTAATCGAAGCATAAGCTCCGATTGATGAAATCGAAAATATCCAACTACAAACGCCTCTTCACATAAGCCACTATGAATAAGCCAGACTATATCCTGACCGATGATCTTCAGCTCGCTGTGGATGCAGCTATTACTCTGGAACGCCCATTACTGGTGAAAGGCGAGCCCGGAACTGGTAAGACTGAGCTTGCCATTGACGTTGCAAGGCGCCTGAATGCTCCATTGTTGCAGTGGCACATCAAATCTTCAACTAAGGCAAACCAGGGGCTATACGAATACGATGCCGTATCACGTTTACGTGATTCTCAGCTTGGCGAGGCGCGAGTAAAAGATATCGCAAACTATATTTTACATGGCGTGCTGTGGGATGCGTTTACGACTGATGAACGGGCTGTTGTTTTGATTGACGAGATAGACAAGGCCGATATTGAGTTTCCCAATGATTTACTACAAGAGCTGGACCGCATGTCCTTCGATGTCTATGAAACGCGCGAAACCATCACTGCAAAACATCGACCGTTGATCATCATTACCAGTAACAACGAAAAGGAACTTCCTGACGCATTTTTAAGACGCTGCTTTTTTCACTATATCGAATTCCCCGACCGAAGCACCATGTCACAGATTGTCCATGCGCACTTTCCTGATGTAAAAAAAGATTTACTCAAAGCTGCATTAGAAGTCTTTTTCGATTTACGCGAGGTACCAGGCTTAAAGAAAAAACCTTCCACATCCGAATTGCTTGATTGGCTCAAGCTCTTGATAGCGGATGATCTACCAGCCGATGCGCTGGGTGCTGAAGAACTTCGCACTGTATTACCACGCATGCACGGCGCCTTGTTAAAGAACGAGCAGGACATTCATTTATTTGAACGCCTGATCTTTTTACATAAGCAACGGCAGCGTTAATGTTACTGGATTACTTCTATCAGCTCAGGAAAGCCGGGTTGCCGGTGTCCACAAGCGAATACCTGCAATTGCTGGATGGTTTAAGCCAGCACGTAGGGGTGCTCGACCTGCAGCGCTTCTATCAGTTTTCCCGACTGTGCCTTATCAAGGATGAATCCCTGTACGATCGCTTCGATCAAGTGTTTAACGAGTATTGGAGCGGTCGCGAAAGCAGTTTTGACTTGAACATCGATGCCATTCCCGACGATTGGCTGAAACTAGCGGACAAAGACGCGCTCACCGAAGAACAAAAAGCACTGGTTGAATCACTTGGTGGCTGGGACAAGTTGATGGAGACGCTTGCCAAACGACTCGAAGAGCAGACCGAAGAACATCATGGCGGTAGCAAATGGATAGGCACACGCGGCACCTCCCCTTTCGGCCACAGTGGTTTCAATCCAGAAGGTATTCGTATCGGTGGACCAGGTGGACAGCGACGTGCACTTAAAGTGTGGGAGCAACGGCGATACCAGGATCTTGATGGCACCAAAGAACTCGGTACACGTAATTTCAAAGTTGCCTTGCGCAGCTTGCGTAAACTGACACGCGATGGCGCGGCTGACACACTTGATCTTAAAAACACGATAAGGGCTACAGCCCACAACGCTGGCCTGCTGGACTTGAAAATGCGCGCCGAGCGACGTAACAACGTTAATGTGTTATTACTGCTGGATATAGGTGGTTCAATGGATTACCACTCGGCTTTATGCGAGCAGCTGTTTTCAGCAGCCAGAGCCGAATTCAAACACCTGGAACACTTTTACTTTCACAATTTTATCTATGAAAAAGTGTGGCGACGTAATCAGCGCAGACACACTGATACCGTATCCATTCCAGAATTAATCAGAACCTATGGTAAAAAATACAAGTTGATTTTTGTAGGTGATGCCACCATGAGCCCTTATGAAATTGCAGCGGCAGGTGGCAGTGTTGAACACTGGAACGAAGAACCTGGTGCGATCTGGCTACAACGCCTGCAACAGCACTTTAATCACAACGTCTGGCTCAACCCCGAAAAAGACACTTATTGGGACTCCACCCCGTCAATCCGGATGACACGACAACTCATGCATGATCGTATGTACAGCCTCAATGTTATGGGTATTCAAGCCGCGATTGACGCCCTAAAAACACCCATGGTTGCACGATCGCCTTTAGATTCAGAGTAGCTCGTAGTGTGCAAACAGCTATAAATTTCATCCTCTCTCACCTGTGCATTAACAGCTCTAATGTGAATCAAGATTTAAGTGCTTTAAGTGCTTTAAGTGCTTTAAAAGCTCTGAAGCTTGCCCTATTCAAGCGCACTAATAACGCCAACTTAAATCTAGATCAAGTGTATTACTCGTACTTTACGGCCGTTCTTTGCTGCACCTCTGCTCGACATATTCTCACTGCCCCTTAAAACATACTTTTTCCCTCAAACCGGACCGAATATTGCACTACCAACACGGTGGTGCTGGTTCGCTTCGGAACAATTTATAAGACGGTTTAAGCCGAATACTCTGTTTAGCCGAGGATCCCCAGCGCCACACTTGACTCCTTGCCAAGCCCAATAACAAAGGGTTACGGATTCGCGGCAACCCTGAATGCGATGAATCTGCTGTGCCACTGTGGATATAAAAAATGCGTTATTCGATACAGCGTTACCCAAAACAGCGTTTAAAACTGAATAAACGCTGCACAACGATTTTGCGCCTGTTATTACTCACGATAACGCTCGGACTTGTAGCCTGCGAGGTTGCCACAACAGACGAGTTTGCACTCTCGGATTCAGATTCAAGCCCATCAAATCTAGATGGCTTTAACACGGGTGATGTCATCATTGTCGATGCAACAAACTCGCAGAACACCAATAGCACAATCAATGACGGCTTCGACAGGGATTTGGGAAATGATGGATTTAACACAAGTGATGTTAGCACTATCGCAACAGATAACTCACAGAACATCAATGACATCTTCAGTGACGGCATTGACATAGATTTTGGTGAGGATGGCTTAGCAGCACCTGCGCAACCTGAGCTCACCTTGAGCGCCGAACCAGGTGAGCTGATATTTAACTGGACGTCAACACAAGCCAATGCCAGCTTTAGTCTTTTCGAATTTGATACTCGCACACAATTGGAAACACCAATCGCTGCGCAACTTGATCAACAATCCACAAGCTTCAGGCTGGCGATCAAACCGCATCAACAGTCTTTGGCTAATACCGCTTATCGGGTAGAACAATGCTCTCAAAGATCTCTAAGCCAGAACGACTCTCAAGAACAAAGACTAACTGAAGCAGAAGCAGAAGCAGAAGCAGAAGCAGAAGCAGAAGCAGAAACAGAAACAGAAACAGAAACAGAAACAGAAACAGAAACAGGGGCATCTGCTCAATCACAGATCACAGAACAAGGTGATGAGCTAGAATGTGTGAGTTCGTTTCGTGTTCAGCTGGATTCTATTGATAATGTAACGTCTTTGCTGAGTGCTGAAAATTTTGCAGGCACCGCTCGTTTCGGGCATGCCATTGCCACTGACAACAGTGGAAACATAGCTGCAATTGTAGATTCAATTGCAGGTACCATCTCGATCTTTTTCAGACGAACTTCTTCAGTGGTGCTAGGCAGTACACTGCGACTACCTAATTTCTTTTTCGGCAATAACTCGCAAATTCGTATCGCAATGTCAGACTCTGGCAACACCATAGCGGTAGCCAGCGCTGCGGAACAGCAAAGACCCCAATTGGCAATATACGAACGCCTGGGCGAAAATTGGATAGAGACCAACCATTTCGTCTTAGACAGTAACAGCAATAGAAATCGCTGGGAAGCAGATTCGTTACAACTGAAGATAGCAGACAGCGGCAACCGACTGCTTGTCAGCCTGCTTAGCGATCGCTCAAACAGCATTACCAGCGATATCAGCGCAGCAGACATATTGCAGATTGTAGAAAGACAGGAACAAACCTGGGTATCTACAGATCGTTTTACAACGACACAGACCGACTTCAGATTACCCGCAATAACCAGCAATGCCGACATTACGCGTTTTTACTTTGTCAGCACCAGCAATCAACAACTGATGCTTCATTCCTACGACTTACAAACACAGTGGCAATTTCGTGGTGCTAGACCCCTGACCATGTTAAGGCCAACAAATGATGTCGTACTGGCGAGTGATATCAATGGGATTGAAATCGCCGTAGCTGGCTGGGAACAGTCCGCTATTAATCAACTGACTCCAGTCGTATGGCGCCTTGGAGATGCTCGCTTACAGCCAAGTGCAAGCTACGGAACGCTAGATAGCATCAGACTACCGACTATCAGCCCCTCTAGCGCCTCTCTGCATATGAGTAGCAGCCAAGACCTTTCTCAATTGGCAGTTCAATGGCGATCTGATCAAGGCAGCTTTTTATCTTT
>CALHRQ010000088.1 GCA_938038175.1 uncultured Granulosicoccaceae bacterium
CTATCAGCCGCTGTGTTGGAGGTTGCTTCGCCATCTGAGAGCACTACTATGTGGTTCTGCTGGCATTCGCTAACAATAGGTGTTTTGTAGGTCGGTGTTTTACCAGCACTGGGAGTAATCTTCTCCTGTATACAAAATTGAGAATTCAGATTGGAGTCAATACATTCAGGATGCCTGTCAACTTCACCATTGATATACGAACTAGGGTGGCTCACTCTATGGTATCGATCGTCCCAATTTTGCGCGCCTCGGCGTAAGCCATAATCTACTGCTTCGCCAGAAAAATACTGAGATGCTTCAAAATAGGAGCTGACTATGGGCGTATGCCCCTGTGGAGTCAGCTCGTTAACAATTTCTTTCAGGTTTTCGCGAAATAGAGTACCCGGTTGACTTCGCTCGGACTGGTACGAAATAGATAATCTCGGTACTCTGGCTTCATCGCCATCAAAAGCGAAAAAGGATTGATCTATCCCGGACAGTGCGTCAACGATCAACGTAATAGGTTTTCCAGAGCTCCAGTCGTTGCTGTTTACTCTTGTCTGAACGAGTGGGGTGACGTTTGTACGAAAAATAGAATTGGGAGCCGTACCAACTTGAATGGACTCTTTTACTGCAATCGAATGCGTCGGTCGATTGCTGATATTGCTCTTTTGCAAAAAGAAATCGTTACTGTTGATGTCAGAGCCAATTTTAAATTCGTATTCCTGAACCTGGGTGACATCTTTTGATGGTGTCATCTCCAAAGTTGCGTTTAAAATGACTGCGTTTTGGGGAACAATAATTCCCGGGAAGCGTAGCCCAATGAGTTGTTCATTATTTGTTGTGGGGTTTATGGTGTCCAGTGAAGAGCCTGCGTTATCCATCACAGAAGTTTTTTTGTCTTCTACAGCATCACCTGCGTTATCTACAATGCCTGTTTGGTAGTTGCTGTTAGAACAGAATGCACCGGGTGGGACACTACTGGGTTCGTATGTAATCACAAGCCTGGCTTGCCTTGCGTTACTGCCCTCCGTTGAATACGCTTTGCGATCACCCGTACCTTCGAAAGTGAAAGCCATGGGATTACCGCCACACCAATCTCCACTAGAAACAATTGATTGGACGATGCTGTCAAGTCTCGGTGTGGAGTAACGAGTATTAAGGTTAAGCCAGGGCTCAACTTCCCAGTCCACACTCTCCGCTGTTGTTGGTCTAGAGCCAATGTTGTTAACAGTGGCTTCAAATGGCAGTGGCATACTGCTGTTTTGAGCTCTTATCACTAAGCTGGTTTCGATATCACTTGTTTCAAAGGACTGAAACTCAATTACTGCTGACTTGACGGTTGCATTGGGTGGAACTTGCACGTTGTCAAAACGAATACCAGTTGTCTGTGTATTTGACAAACCTGTATCAAGATCTTCGCCTTCTTCCCAGGTAATCTGTAATATGGGTTTTGCGCGGGATGTTGAAGTTTGCAAACGTAGCGAGTTATCAAATACATTTTGATAGTCAGAGCTCGCTTCAAGCACCAGTGAGAGAGAATCACCACTTTTCCAATTGTCTGTTGTGATAACTGCCTCTATAACCGACGCAATATTGGGTGTTAATACTTCTTTTCCCTGCTCAACTTCTATGTTTTCCCAGGGAATAAATTCTGTAGTGAGATCTCTGGATGTCAAAGCGGTTGTGGTATAGGCAGCAGGTTTACCGGTTGTTTCAGCTTTGATTCCGGCTGAAACAATCTGATTCGGCGTAAATCCTCTTACTGATCCAAGTTCTGGCTCTGCATCTATTGCCGAATCTGCTGCATTGGTTACCTCATAGGGATTCCAATCTGACAAAGGAGAATCAGGCTCGGAATTCAATGAACCCGTAAATGTAAGGTTTGCGGACACGATCCTGGCATTAGCTGGGATATCAAGATCGTCAAATCGGAATGCAAGCTTTCTTGGTTCGAACTCATCATTAGCAAAAAACAGACGACTCTGCGGGTTGCCAGTATTGCCATAAATAAAACCTGTGTTTTGATGTACTATCTCATCGACATGCGCTGTCGCTATTGCTGTCGTTGTCGAAAGATCAGATTCGACTGACCTACTGTAGGTGTACACAAGCTTTGGTGCGTTCCCAGGCACGTTTATGCCATAGTATTCACGAATATCCGCCTCACCAGGCTGGTAAGTATCAAATGGATTGATCAAGAATGACATTGCATTACCTGTTGACCAGCCGGGTAGGCTGACGACCTGTTCTACGATTTCGTTCAGGTTAGGTGTTAACACCTGATTGGCATCTATTGTCGGGGTGGCATCAGTGAAATCTGCTTTGGTTATTTCAGTTATTAGATTTTCGATCTGCGGTGGTACGTCTATCCATGGAACAAGCTCGGTCCGATGCACAGGGTCTAGTCTTTTGTTGATTGAATCAACTGTATTGGCGCCATTTGGCAAGGGTTCAGCAGTAGGTGTTGCTTCCAGAGAAACATAGGCTGACATACTTCCGGTTTGTGCCTGCTCGCTGGTTTTCGTAAACACCAGCCGAGCATCAATAATCGTTGCGCCTTTTGGAATATCAACAGAATCGAATCGATAAGCGTAAAGGTCTTCTTCAGTATCTGGTGTGCCAGAGTAAAACCAGCGATTGATACCAGTGATGCTGCGAGAGACTTGATCGCTACCGTTGTCATATTCTGCTGCTACTGCACTGGCAGTAGCAGTGCCGCTAATCTGATCAGATTCAGAAAATACAATCTCATCATCTTCCAAGCCAACGATAGAACTCATGGATAAGCTGTTTGCGTCTAGCGTAACAACACCTGTGTCGTCGTTTTGGGTTGCATCATCAGCACCGCTGGCGGGCCGAGCTATAACCGTTTCATCCGGGCACATACCGCCTTCGCATAGAGAGCCGCTATCGCTTTCCAGATCGCCCACTGGATAGCGTATTGAGCCACCATGGTATTTCCCGGAGAATCCCATCAAGCCCACATTGAAGCTACTTGATTGATCGAGGAGTAGATTCATGGCTGTTTTCATACGAGCCATGCGCGACTCACTTGTATTGTCTGTGCGCGCCATGGATCCCGATGTATCCAGAATAAAAAGAATATTCGGGTTTGTATTCAGTACATCATCAGATTGGCCAAAAAATATTTCGGTATCGTCTGCGTGGACAACGGCCTGGCCCAACACCAAGCTCAGGATGCTACTGATTAATGCCGTTTTGAATTGCCTGAGTGTAAACATTAGCAATCTGCTCCGAAAGCAACAGCCCCGATTTCAATCAGGCCTTGTGAAATTTTGGTGCTGGTGTTTGCGCCCAATAATGTTGATTCTCCTGTAACCACAAAGCGTCTACCGCTAACGTTACTGCCAAGTGACCAGCCAACTGGAACTGACCGACCACCGTAGGACAGAGTAACGGACGTTTTCTGTACGTCTTGCTTTGAAAGTTCTGGTAGATCAAACTGCTTGACGTCAGTTTCACACACAACTGAATACACAGATTTTGGATTAGCCGGATCTTCGATTGCCAGTACTATGTCTGTAGCAGATTCTGCAGACTGAAACGTCAGCTCCTTCTGTGTTGCATTACTGGCTAACTGGCCTTCAAGTGTGGCGTTTTGCATAGATGAAATACCGAGTATCGATAGTATAAAAAGCAATACAAGCGCTACCAGCAAAGCCGCGCCCTGTTGTTGATATTTGCTAACACTTGCTCGATTCTGTGTCATCGTCTATTCCGAATACTGACTGTTGCATTAAAGGCGAGTTTCATTCGTCCATCGGCGGCGTAGGCTATTGCTGCATCAACTTCATTTGCTTTTGAAGGTGTCAAGGTGTATCCCGCGAGAGAATAGTTGATGAGTTCGTCTTGTGTTAACACTTTATTGTATGACTGCACCAGTATTCCAAACTGGACCAGCTCAATCTGGCCATCGAACAGATTGACTTCATCAGGCGCGACAAATCGCAGTCTTTCTGATGTAGGGTCCGGGTCCCTAAGGCCCAGTTTTATTTTTAGATTAGCAACCCCTTCAATCATTTCGATAGGCGGGTTGGTGTAGGGTAAGGTCTGTTTGTACAAGGAGTGGATAGGATCACCACTGCTGTTTGTACGTGTGGTATCCCCGATATAATAAATGTTGGCCTCAAATCGCATCAATCTGGGTAAGTTTCCCTCGCCTGATGATCCATAGGGGGCGGATAACAATCTGTCTTTGTTTCCTAATGCGGTGTGTTGCAAGGAAGCGCCACTGGAGTTTGTAATGGTGAATATGTCGGCTACCTGACAATTGGATATCAAGGCTATATCACCGGTGACAAAATCACTTTCAGCATTGTCCAGCACGATATCAGAATCGGCTGATGACATTGGAATAAAGGTATAGGCTAAGGGGCTGCCAAACTGCAAGCTGATGGCATCTGTTCCTGGTATCGGTTTTCCGACATCGGTTGGGACAATAAAACTAGGGTGCATCGGTGGGTCGAATGCACTGGTATTGGTGATTGTCGACGCCTGCACGGCAGTATCATAAAAGTTTTCGGTTGGTGCAGTATCTGAACGTATCGTTGCGCTGGCGGAGTTGATATCGATACAACCTTGAAAACCAGCCATACGTGCGTCGCGGATCATGCTATCCATAGCAAATCGGCCATTATCCTGTAGTTGGGTCAAAGTACTGTTCAGGGCTACACTTCGCTGCGAGCTTGAAAATGCGGTAACCATACTGCCAATCAGTACTAAACCAATGACCATTGAAATCATCAGCTCGATAATTGAGAAGCCAACCTGCTTGTCAGGCGTTGTTATCATGGTGTTAATGTCACTTTTATTGTGCGAGGTTCTACTTCATCTCCTGATACGGTTGCCCAGCTGACTGAAATGTTGTACACGTTGCTTGCTGCATCAAGATCAATAGTACCGGCTGCTTTGATATCATTTGTGCTAGGTAACAAGGGTTGGAAAGTGTTGGCATTTTGCTGTGCGTATAAATATTGGCTCCACGAATGTAAGTCAGCTTGTGCTATCTGTTGAGGGTTACAGCGATTTTGGTTTTCAACACAGGCGGGATTAACAGTGCCTGCTTTGGTTGTAAAATTATTGTAGTGTCCCGCTATAACGCCAGCTCGGTTCGCGCGCATTTTATTGGTCATATCCCTTAGCATCAGGTTTGCCTGCGATTCAAAATACGCGGCCTGGCTATATCGCATGCCTTCAAGTTGCATCTTGGCTGCTGCCAAAAAACCAATGGACAAAACAAATACTGCAAGCATGACTTCTATAAGCCCGATACCCGACTGGTTTGCTCTGGCGCCAAAACCTGCTTTTCGCTCAGGTTTCATTCGGGTTATCGCAGCTAGCTGGTTGGCCAAAGACGTTAATAACGTTGCCGTCTTCTTTTCTACCAAGTGTTGGACTACCGCTAAGCGATATGTTTACAGCTTTGAGTGACAGGTCTTTTCGCTGATCGCACAGTGTGAAATAACCTGCGCCGCGCCAGTTGCTGCTTCCTGAAGGCCCATATCGTACAAATGGACGTTGAATTGGGGCTGCAACGGAATTACGTAACCTGGCCAGGTTATTGATGGTCATCCCTTCGGAGAACGGCCCAACCACACGAATAATCTCCTCACCGGTATCGATAGCTCCGGGATTCGACACATTGTCGATAAATACGAGTAGGCCATTTGACCAGTCTGAACCGCAAGTGTTGTTGGTTGATCGTGCACAGACAGATGTCGGCGCGGAGCGCTTGATAGCTTCGGATCGCGCCAGCCGCAGTGCGCCCATCAGAGTATTGGTGTTAACACTCTGGCGGCTGTTTAGCATAGCGTCGCTAAAATTGGGCGCAGCCAGCGCAAGCAATGAACCCATTATTGCCAAAGTCATGATCAGCTCGATCATCGTCAGTCCTAGCTGCCTGAAATGTCTTTTTGCCAACATCAAGTTGTTGATTGCCCGTAATTATGCGACCGTGTTACTAGATAGCGGCACTCCTGTGCGCTTTTTTAATTTCTTGGGTTTACAGATATCGAATTTCAGCCGATAGTTTGTGCTCTGCATAACAAAAAAAATACCGTGGCATATCAACTTGGCCTGGATACAGGCGGCACATACACCGATGCGGTCATTATTGATGACGACCAGCGTATCGTTACTTCATCCAAGTCCCTGACAACACACGGAAATTTAGTGTCAGGCTTGCGTGGGGCTGCAACAGCTGTGCTCAGTGAAGACTTCCGTCCGATAACGCTAGTTTCTTTATCCACAACCCTTGCAACCAATGCATTGGTGGAAGGAAGAGGCCGACCAATTTGCCTTGTCTTGATTGGTTATCGGCCCGAGCAGCTCAAGCGTGCGAGATTGTCAGATGCCCTCGGTGGTGATCCGCATGCATTCATCAATGGTGGGCACAGTGCCTCGGGTGAGCCTCTGTGCGATCTTGATGTCAATGCGCTAGAGACGCTAATCAAATCGGTGGATGAGAGCGTTGAGGCGTATGCGGTGTCCTCACTTTTCTCAGTGCGCAATCCAGCACATGAGAGGCAGGCCCAGCAAATAATCAATCGTATCAGCGGCAAACCTGTGAGTTGCGGCTACACGCTTAGCTCCGGATTGGATGCACCGAGAAGAGCACTGACTGCACTGCTCAATGCACGATTGATTCCGATGATCAACGCGTTGCTGGAAGCGGCAAAGCAGTTATTGGTAGAGCAGGATGTAGTAGCGCCGCTTATGGTTGTTAAAGGTGATGGTTCTCTGGTGTCGGCCGAGGTGGCAGAAGAATTTCCGGTAGAAACCATTTTAAGTGGACCTGCTGCAAGTGTTGTGGGAGCACAATTTTTGTGTCAGAAACCGCTTCTTATGGTTTCTGATATGGGTGGCACCACAACAGATGTCGCGTTAATTAGAAATGGTCAACCCAGGTTGAACCCTGATGGTGCAACAGTAGGTGGTTGGCGCACTATGGTAGAAGCCATTGACGTGAGAACATTTGGCTTAGGGGGCGATAGTAGAATTGTTTTTAACCGTGAGAAAAGGCGATTCATTGTTGGGCCTGAGCGGGTGATGCCACTGAGTTTGTTGATCATGCAATACCCTGAACTCAAACAAGACTTGATCGAACAGCTAGAGCTACCGCGCAGCACTACACACAGTGCAGAGTTTGTATTGGCGCATGCAGCTGAACCAACCGATTTAACAACACAGCAAAAAGAACTTTGGCAGCGCATAAAAGAAAAACCGATTGCGTTGCAATCTTTGTTTTCTGATCAGACTCTGGATCGCGCACTGATTCGGCTAATACAGCGTGGTATTGTTTTGCGTGCTGGTTTTACTCCAACGGATGCTTGCCACATTCTAGGCGATATCACCGTTTGGGATATTGAGGCGTCTGAACTCGGTGCCGAACTTTTAATGCGCTATTCGGAAAACAACCTGGGTGCAAGTTATGCCACATCCAAGCAGTTTTCAGCGTCAGTAAAAGAGGAGGTATCGAGGCTGAGTGCCCTGGCGGTGCTTGAGACGCAAGCCTCTGATGCGATAAAAAATAAATCTCGTTTTAAGACTGGTCTGAGCGAATCACAGATTGAATTGCTATATGACACCTTTGGCAACGATACGAACAACGAGTTGCAACTGCAGGCATCACTGGGTATACCTGTGATTGGTTTGGGTGCACCTGCAGCCAGTTACTACCCCAGGTCGTGTGAACTGCTAAACACAGAATCCGTTTTGTCAAAGCAGGGTGGAGTTGCTAATGCCCTGGGTGCAGTTGTGGGTACCGTTCGACAGCAACAGGAAATGGTTTTGACATCAGCGGGTGGCAAATCAGTCAATGCGCATTTCCCTGATGGGACACAGTTGTTTGAGGAGCTTGAAGTAGCAGCTACTGCTGCCATTGACTGGGCACGCAAAGAAGCTTTCGAACTTGCTCGTCAGGCAGGAGCATCCAACATCAACGTAACGCATTCTCGAGTGGATAATATCGTCGAAGCAGAAGGTGAGGTTGTTTTCTTTGATAGTAAAATTGTGGCTACCGCTGCTGGACGACCTTCGGTGTTGGAGTAGTGAAACCAGATTGTCAATTGAGTCTGGTTTGTCGTTCGTGTTTGCTATCCACTCTGCAATCCACTCTGTAATCCACGTTTTGTTATTCAGCGGTTTTTCTTTGGTACATAGATATCGGTAACCGTACCTTCAGCGACTTCACAAGCAAAGTTAAATGTTTCTGACAGTGTCGGGTGAGGGTGTACCGTGAGTGCGAGGTCTTCTATATCTGCACCTAATTCTAATGCAAGTACTGTTTCCGCAATAAGTTCCCCAGCGTTAGGGCCAACCATGCCCGCACCAAGAATACGTTTGGTTTCTGGTTCGTAAATGACCTTGGTAATGCCTTCGTTACGCGCCATGCTGAGAGAGCGGCCACTTGCAGCCCAGGGAAAGGAGGCTTTTTCAATAGCAATACCTTGCTCTTTGGCTGCAATTTCAGTTAAACCCATCCAAGCAACTTCGGGGTCTGTGTAGGCTACTGATGGAATGGTTTTAGCATCGAAGTAAGATTTTTGGCCACAAACAACCTCAGCTGCAACCTTGGCTTCGTGCGTTGCCTTATGTGCCAGCATGGGTTGACCTACAATATCGCCGATTGCAAAAATATGCTCAACATTAGTTCGTTGCTGAGAATCAACATCGATAAACCCACGCTCGTCAACGGTTACTCCTGCCGCTTCGCAGTTTAGTTTTTTGCCATTGGGCGATCGACCTACTGCAAGCAGAACTCGGTCGAACTTATCGCTTGCAGGCGCTTTGCCGCCTTCAAACTCAACCGCCAACCCATCAGGTTGAGATGAAACCGCGGTGACTTTAGAGCCTAGAAAAATGTTTTCAAATTGCTTGCGTAAACGTTTTTCCAGTGGGCGAACTAGATCTTTGTCACACCCTGGCATCAAGCCTTCAGATAACTCAACAACGCTTACCTTGCTGCCAAGCCCCGAATAAACACAACCCATCTCCAAACCAATAATACCGCCACCAATAATCAGTAGGCGATCTGGAATATCGGTCAGTGCCAGCGCACCAGTGGAGTCCATCAAGCGATCATCATCGTAGGGTAGGCCCGGTATTTTTATGCTCTGTGAGCCAGCTGCGATGATGGCGTGACTAAAGCTAAATGATTGTTTGTTGTTATTCTCGTCAGTTATGTCAATTGTATTGGCAGAACTAAATTGCGCCAAACCATGTGCCACATCAACCTTTCTTTGTTTAGCAAGGCTTGCAAGCCCACCGGTTAACTGGCCAATCACGTTTTCCTTAAAGCCTCGCAGCTTGTCGATATCAATTGTGGGTTCAGCGAAGCTTACACCGTGTGCGGCCATGGTTTTTGTTTCTTCAATAACAGCAGATGTATGCAGCAATGCCTTTGATGGTATGCATCCGACGTTAAGACAAACACCACCAAGATCTGCGTAGCGCTCGATCAGTAAAACCCGTTTGCCAAGATCAGCTGCGCGAAATGCTGCTGTATAGCCACCAGGACCAGCACCTATCACAATCAATTCATAGTCAACATTGTCAGCTGTGGCTGTGTTTGAATCTGCCCTGCTGTCGGAAGCCAGAGATGATGCGTTTTTGTTTTCGGCTGACGCACTACTTACTGAGTCTTTGGAATCAGAAGCTTCTATGTTCTGTGAAGCTGCATCAGATACCTGTGCTGAGTCGGCTGCAGTATTCGAAACACTGACAAGGTCGACTACCAGCAAGTCGGAGCCCACTGAAACTTTGTCACCGGTTTTCACGAGCACCGACATGACTGTACCCGCTCGAGGGGAGGGGATTTCCATGCTGGCCTTGTCACTCTCAACAGTAATCAGGGACGTCTCTTCAGCAATGTCATCGCCTTCTCTAACCAGAACTTCAATGACTTCGACTTCGCCGACTTCACCAATGTCAGGTACCTTTATTGTTTCCAGTTCGCTCATATGGGCGTTTGTCCGGTGTTAGCGCTTGTTCGTTGAATAGGTTGCAACTTGTACTTGCACAATCAGCAATGCTTGAGTGGTTATACAAACTGTACTTACAAAAGCAATCGACGTACATCGCCAACCGCTTTACAGAAGTGAGCAACAAAGCGGGCTGCATCAGCGCCATCAACGACACGATGGTCATAGCTCAGATCGATAGGGCACATAAGCCTGGGTATAAACTCGCTGCCATTCCAAACGGGCTGCATACGTGCTCGTGTAATTCCCAAAATAGCGACTTCGGGAGGATTGACTATCGGTGTGAATGCAGTGCCACCAATACCACCAAGGCTTGAGATAGTCATGCTGGCGCCTTGCATTTCATCGGGCTTGAGTTTCTTATTGCGCGCACGCTGACTGACATCGGCCATTTCGGCTGCAAGTTCTGTGACAGACTTTTTATCAACATCACGGAATACCGGTACCACCAGGCCTGCAGGCGTATCCACTGCAATACCAATATGATAATAGTTTTTATAAATCAGTGATTGCTCATCTGGTGCCATGGACGAATTTACCTTAGGAAAAACTTTTAGCGTGGCAACCAGTGCTTTCATGTGGAAAGCCAGTCCGGTAATTTTTGGATCGCCTTCTTTATGTTCTTTTTTTAATGATTGACGGAATGCTTCCATTTCAGTGATGTCTGCTTCATCGTGATGCGTCACCATTGGCACATTAAGCCAAGCGCGATGCAGATTGCTGGCACTGAGCTTGTTTATCCGACCAAGCTCTACTCTTTCTATATCGCCAAATCGTGTGAAGTCGACTTCTGGTATGGCAGGGATGCCAGATGTGCCTGCGCCTTGGCTGCCATAGTTAGAACTGATGCCATCTAATGCTGATTTTATAAATGCAATAACGTCTGTTTTAAGAATTCGCTGTTTAGGTCCGGTGCCGTTGATCAACGACAGGTCGGCTCCGTGTTCACGTGCGTAACGACGTACACCCGGGCTTGCATGCGCTTTTCTCATGCTGTCATCACTGATGTGAGCGGTAGGTGAACTGGTTTTTTTCTTTAGCTGCTGGTGTTGACTAGGTGAAGACGCAGCCGCACTTTCCTTTGTGGTTGGGGCCTCTGCAGAATTGTCAGCTACTGCCGTTTTAGGTACTTCATCTTTCTTGGGTTGGTCTGTTTGTGATGTGTTCGTATTGTTAGAACTGCCGACAGCCACAGTTGATACTGCCGAGCTGTCTGTTTTTCCAAGCAATAGTTGACCAACCACATCTCCTTCGTTGACCTTGTCGCCTACCGATACGCTCATGGACACAATGCTGCCTGTTTGAGCTGCCGGAATTTCCATACTGGCTTTGTCACTCTCCAGTGTCAATAAGGATTCATCAACGCCAACATTGTCGCCAGCATTAACCAGAATTTCGATAACCTCTACGTCTTCTGCACCACCGATATCCGGAACAACAATATCAATGGTTTTACCTTCGGTTTGAGATGTCATGTTAGTGGCCCTCAAACAGTGGTTGGGTTTGGCTTGTCAGGATCGATGGCATATTGCTGAATCGCATTGGCCACAACCGAGCGTTCAATTTTTCCATCGAGTGCAAGTGCATGCAAAGCCGCTATTGCGACATAGCGTCTGTCGACTTCAAAAAACTCCCTGAGTTTTTCGCGTGTATCTGAGCGACCACAGCCATCGGTACCCAGAGCAATGAATGTCGAGGGGACATACTCGCGGACCTGGTCTGAATAGCTTTTCATGTAATCAGTTGAGCTGATTACTGGTGTATCATCATCGCCCAATACGCTCGTAATGTAAGGTACACGAGGTGTTTCCTGTGGGTGAAGCATGTTCCAACGTTCAACCTCCAGACCATCACGTGCTAATTCATTAAAACTAGTGACACTGAAAATATCACTATCGATATTCCAGTCTTTACTCAATAATTCCGCACCGGCAATCACTTCGCGCAATATTGTCCCGCCCCCCAGCAGCCTGACGCGTAATTTGTTTTTGCCATTGCTGCTTTGCAATTTATAGATGCCTTTGATAATGCCTTCTTCAACACCGTCTGGCATGGCCGGATGAATATAATTTTCGTTCATCGCGGTGATGTAGTAATACACTGATTCTTTCTTGACCAGCATTCTGTCCATACCATCATGGATGATCACTGCCATTTCGAATGCAAAGCAGGGGTCGTAGCTGATGCAGTTCGGGATTGTGTTCGATAACACGAGAGAGTGCCCGTCTTCGTGTTGCAGACCTTCGCCATTTAGCGTGGTTCTGCCAGCTGTGCCACCAATAAGAAAACCGCATGCACGCATGTCGCCAGCAAGCCAGGCAAGATCGCCTATGCGTTGAAAACCGAACATCGAATAGTAGATATAAAACGGCACCATATTAACGCCATGCGTACTATACGCTGTAGCTGCCGCCAACCAGCTCGCCATTGCACCAGCTTCGGTAATGCCTTCTTCGAGAATCTGACCAGACTTGTCTTCCTTGTAGTACATGATCTGATCGCGATCCTGCGGTTCATATAACTGACCAACAGAGGAGTAGATACCAAGTTGTCTGAACATGCCTTCCATGCCGAATGTTCGCGCTTCGTCCGGCACGATAGGTACGATGTTTTTGCCAATTTTTTTATCGCGTGTTAGCAGTGTAAGCATGCGCACAAATGCCATGGTAGTCGAAATCTCTCGATCACCCGATCCTTCAACAAGGGATTGAAATAATTCCAGTGGCGGGACTTCCAATGGCGCTGCGAATTTCTTTCTTTGTGGAAGGTATCCACCGAGAGATTTGCGTCGGCTTTGCAGGTATTGAATTTCCGGGCTATCAGGTTCCGGTTTCACATACTCAAGGTTTTCCACCTGTTGATCTGTCAGTGGAATACCAAAACGATCGCGCATCTTTTTAAGAGACACCATATCCATGGCTTTTTGCTGGTGTGTGGCATTGGTGCCTTCGCCAGACTCACCCATGCCATACCCTTTCACGGTCTTGGCTAAAATAACGGTCGGCTGACCTTTATGTTCAGTTGCCGATTTATAGGCGTTATACAGTTTATGTGGATCGTGGCCACCGCGATTGAGGCGCCAGATATCTTCATCGCTAAGATTGGCAACCAATGCTTTGGTCTCAGGGTATTTTCCAAAGAAGTGTTCTCGCGTATAGGCACCACCTTTGGCTTTGAAGTTCTGGTATTCACCATCAACTGTTTCAAGCATCAGTTGTTCAAGCTTGCCCGTTTTATCTTTGGCCAGTAATGGATCCCAGTACGATCCCCAAAGTACCTTAAGCACATTCCAGCCAGCACCGCGAAACATGGCTTCAAGTTCCTGGATGATTTTGCTGTTACCTCTCACCGGACCATCGAGGCGTTGCAGATTACAATTGATAACAAACACCAGATTGTCGAGTTTCTCGCGTCCAGCTAGGGAGATTGCACCAAGTGATTCTGGTTCGTCCATTTCTCCGTCGCCCAGAAACGCCCAAACGGTACGGTTATCAGTTTTTGCAAGGCTTCGATGCTGCAGGTATTTCATGAAGCGCGCTTGATAGATTGATGTGTGTGAACACCAGCCCATTGATACTGTGGGAAATTGCCAATACTCAGGCATCAACCATGGGTGTGGGTAAGAGGACAGACCATCACCATCCACTTCACGACGAAATTTATCCAGATCTTCTTCGCTCAAACGCCCTTCTAAAAAAGAGCGCGCGTAAATACCCGGTGCAGAATGGCCCTGGAACATAATGAGATCGCCACCGTGATCAGGCGTTGGTGCGTGGAAGAAATGATTGAAGCCAACGTCGTACAGAGTTGCAGCTGAGGCAAAGCTTGCAATATGCCCACCGAGACCGGAACCGTCCTGATTGGCCCGTAACACCATTGCCGTTGCATTCCAGCGGATCATGGAGCGGATACGATGCTCCATCTCGTGATCCCCTGGATTGGCTGTTTCAAGGTGCGGGGGGATTGTATTAACGTAGGCGGTGTTCGCTTTGTAAGGCAGGTTCGCACCTGATCGTCGCGATTTATCGATTAAGCGTTCCAGTAGGTAGTGCGCACGTTCGGCACCTTCGCGCTCAATGACTGCATCGAGCGCTTCCAGCCATTCCTGCGTTTCGAGCTCATCAGTATCAATCGTCGGGTTAGTCGCCATCAATTTTCCTGTGTGTCGGCACAGACCAGTCTCTTTTATTACTGGCTCTGATTGTTTTTTATTTTTACTGTTTAAAAATGTGCTGGGCAATCACCATTAAATAGTAGGCAATTAGTCCAATTTATCGCTACATCAGTTGGGAAAAAAGCTTGTTCAGTTGTATAACTCAGTTTGTTTTAACGCGAATGGCTTGCGGTTACACCTTCACTGAAAAAAATTATCAGTCAATTAATTGACTTTATGGTGTGTGATGCTAGCTTCTCGGATGATGCTGATCAGAAGAGAGAAATTTTTATGACAGAGAACCAAGCAAGCATCCATCCTCAATGCCTGTGAAACGCGCTGGAATTATTTGATTTGCAATATCGTGCTCACATAATGTTGTCACCTTAAGATAATTTGGCGTGTAGCCAAAATGGCGAA
>CALHRQ010000089.1 GCA_938038175.1 uncultured Granulosicoccaceae bacterium
GAAAAGCGCAAGCTCGATGGCTTCAAATATATTTGGGAGCAAGCAGAATTTAATGCGATTACCAACGAGCTCAAATGTCATATCCACTTCCATTTCCCGGATAAATCCAAGCTTAAAAAAGCCTTCAGCTACACTTGGCGAGTTTGGGGTGCGCGAGAGCTGCGCGAAATTCTTGATGAGGCAGGCTTTAGTGAAACTATTGTGTATCGCCAAAAGTTTGATGAAAAAACAGACGAAGCGTTGGACGAATACATTGCCACTGATGAAGCAGAAGACTATGCGTGCTGGCTCGGCTACCTTGTGTGTAGAAAGTAGGTTTCTGTTTCTGGCCATGGCTTAGGTAAAAATTCTTAAGCAGACCTTAGGCAGTACCCAGACGGTACCGAGCTAAAAACCAGCGAGAGCATTTACAGAATTGCTCGTGCATGAACTGATTAACGATAAACTGTTCAGCATAAGTCTTGCGTGTGAGGCTTGCAGCGTGTGTACAAAACCTGATCAGATCTTAGGCACGACACGAATACAACCCCAATACAACTCAGGCATATCCCAGGCATAACCCAGGCATAGCTCAGGCAAAGTGCAAACTGACCTTTGCGCTGCCATCACTGGTGTTAGCAAGTTTTAGCTCGCCGCCATAGCTTTTCATCAGTTCGAAGCTGGCGGCGAGTCCAAGGCCCTGGCCTTCGCTGGTGGTGTCTGCACGAACTCCTCGGCGGGTGAGTTGTGAGAGCAATGCTTCAGGAAAGCCTGGGCCATTATCTGTAATTAACAGCGTATGCGTGTCATTATCACTTTGAATATGCAAATCTGTTGCACCGTATTTGCAGGCGTTTTCCAGCACATTGCCAAGAATTTCAAACAAATCACTCTCAGGCACTCTGACTAAAAAAGATTCATCGATGTCTACATTAAACCTCACTGCAGGGGATGCGTAGATTTTTGATAGAGACTCGCAAATACGCTGCACGGCAGGCAGAGGTGATGCTGCGCTTGTCAGGTATTGTGGTGTGCGAAGAGCTGCACGTTGCAGGTAGCGGTTAAGCATGCTTTGCATTTGCTCAGTTTGAGTGGTTATCGTGTTTGCCTCTTCAGTGCTTAATCTGGTTGTGGTATCCGAGCTTTTTCCACCCATGTTGTTCAACACCGATAAAGGCGTCTTTAAACTGTGTGCAAGATCATCAAGTAGGTGGCGGTATTGTTGATGCCTGTTTTTTTCACTGATTAGCAGGGCGTTAATGCTACTGGTCAGTGGTTTTATTTCTGTCGGAACCTGTTCACTCAAACTTTCACGATGCCCTTGTTCTATTTCCCCAACCTCTGAGCCAATCGTTCGCAGCGGTTTAAGACTGATATGCAAAATAACAAGTTGCACCAATAGCAAGCCAAGTACAGAGGCCAAGAGGCTGGTCCAAAGCGTTCTATCAAAGCGGCGTAGCTGCCCCTCCAGTATTTGTGCATCCGCAACGGCTTGAACGATAAACGGCAGTTCCTCTCCATTATCCAGTTCCCATACTGTGGCAAGCTGCAACCGATGAACGGTCGGTCTGCTTTTTTGCCTGACTCTTTCTGATGTCCATTGACCAATCGGTGTGTACACCACAGGCGGCACAAAATCCGTTATCGATTTTGATGCCCAGAGTTGTCGCCCAGTGTTATCTATGATTTCAGCGTATAGGCCATTTGTGGCCAGATTCAGCCGTGTGTCGGGTAAGGCCGCTTCATTAACAACAAGCTGATTACCTTCAACGACATTCGCTGCGCTGATGATGCCGTAGACAAGCCCCTGCAAGCTATCAAACTGTGCCGTTTCGGCGCGGTTTTGTACCGAATAGCTTACTGAGAGGCCTGTAAGCAATACGAATATAGCCAGCACAATGGCGCTACCACATAGCAGCCTTGCGGAGATAGATCTCACGTTTAAGTTTCGTCAGCGTGGCTGGCACGTTGCAAGGCGAGACGGTAACCTCGACCTCGGAGTGTTTCAATCGGCAGGAGCGTTTTATCTTTATCGAGCTTTTGTCTTAGCCGCTTGATAAAGACTTCCAGCACATTGGGGTCTGGGCTGTCGTTTTCATCATAAAGGTGATCAAGCAGTTTTGTT
Source organism: uncultured Granulosicoccaceae bacterium (assembly GCA_938038175.1). Classification (GTDB taxonomy): domain Bacteria; phylum Pseudomonadota; class Gammaproteobacteria; order Granulosicoccales; family Granulosicoccaceae; genus Granulosicoccus. The sequence continues at coordinate 2,105 of CALHRQ010000089.1, forward strand.
TTACTGATGACACTACCCGCATGAGTTGCAAGATACGATAGCACACGATATTCGTAACCGGTTAGTTCAATGTTCCTGCCATCTACACAGACTTGTTGGGTACGTGTATCTATCGACAAGCGTTCAAAATCCAATTGAGATTCTGACCAGCCACCGGATCGTCTTAGTAGTGCGCGTAACCTTGCCAGCAATTCTTCCATGTGGAAAGGCTTGGCTAGATAATCATCTGCACCAGCTTCCAGCCCTTCGACTTTATCTTGCCAGTTATCCCGAGCAGTTAAAATCAACACAGGATAGCTGCACCCTTTTTTACGTAATTTACGGATGACGCTTAGGCCATCAGTCCCTGGTAGACCAAGGTCGATAATGGCTATATCAAGCGGCATTGTGGTTGCGAGGTATAAACCTTCATCACCATCTGCAGCGGCATCAATCGCGAACTCCTGTTGCCGCAAGGCGTCAGTAACTTGTTCGCGAAGTGCATCTTCGTCTTCAATTATTAGAGCACGCACAGCTGTCTCCGAAGATCAGGGTTTTTCGCTTACTTGATAAACTTTTACACGGCCATTGCTAATGATCTTAACCGCGTAGATGGTGGCGCCGTTTTCATCCTTGATTTTATCCACCCCAAGCACACGGCCATTGTTGCTCCGCTGTTTTGCTATTTCGACGGCCTCTTCGCGCGTGAGAACATGATCATCAGCATAAGCATTGGGTAAGAATCCGTTGTTCAGAGTAAGCAATAATGCAAGGGCAGGTAAAAGTCGGTTACGCAAATTCAATTTGTGCACGTTCGAGCCAGATAAATTTGAGCTAATGGAATTCAAGCCAGCATTACGGAGATTGAAATACATTTCAGACTCGCAAGTGCCCATGCGCACCAACTTGCGCATGAGCTTCTTTATGTGGCTAGAATTAAGCATGATTAATAGAGTACTTAGTAACGTTGTGGTTTAACACTGACTTCCAGCGCAATTTTGCGACCTGGGTTGTGTTTGGTTCTTGTGTGGTATGTCTTACCCCTGTAACGGTACGTTACATCATAACCCTGAATGCGCCTTTCGTAACTAGTGTGAAAGGTTTCGCGGCAGTGTTTGACGGGTTTGGTGGTTAGCACACGTTTTGGCTTTCGATATTGCTTGTGTGCGAAACGTTGGCTACCTCTATTGCGATTGTAGCTGCCATTGTGGTGGCCGTAGTTGCGGCTTGAACTATATGAACCGCCTCCTGCTATGGCTGAGCCTATAATGGCGCCTGCGACGGTCGCGCCAACGCGGCCTCGTTTCGATCCGTGACGACCAATCTGGTTGCCGATAACGCCACCGATTATCCCACCAACAAGGCCGCCGCTACCAGCGTCGATGTGACCTCGGTGGTTCCCGCCATAAGAATGCTGAGGACGAGAAACATGGCTGATGTATTCCTGGTGTTCTATCCAGCATTCCTGTTGTGGTTCTCTGTGCTTGACTTGTTTGAATATGGGTTGGGCGGAAATGACGATGCCATATTCGGTATAGCTATGGTTACTTGAATGGCGGTCGCTGGCACTGGCAAAACTGCTCATGCCAATAAAACTCATACCAGTCAAAATGGCTATTGAAATGATTTTTTTCATGTTGGTCTCGCGTTAGTAACAACGCCCAATGCGACGTTAGCAGCTACTATACGAATAGACCACTGAACGTACCCTGAATGAAAGGAATAAAATCAAGCGAAAAATAGCTTTGTCAAGTCATTTAATGTCAAATGCGACTTGTCTCACAGGTATTCATATCCATAGCTTTGCTGCACACATCCCAAGCTAAGCAAAAGTCACAACGAATATGCATCTTTAGATCGCGCAGTCTTGCGCGCCATCAATGGATGTTAAGTCCCTTCAATCGGCAGTATCCTGACCAGTAACCCAAAACGTTCATTATCGATATAGTGGTACTCCCGGCTGCGTAGTTTACGGCTTTGGGTGAGTCGATAACTTCGACTATTTTCGATATCGGTGAAGACCAGTTGCACATCCATATGGAGAAAACGGCCTAGACGCACATTGAGGCTGCCGTTAACGGTTGTGGTATTCAATTGTCGGGTTTTATCGCCAGTTGGCTGTGTGGAGGCAGGTATGTACTTATCGTAGGCACTGATATTTTCTGATATGTATACCGGTAGTGTGCGGCCTAAATTAACTCTGATTGGCTTGGAGGATTGGTTGTCCAGTCCAGGTTGTCGCCATGCAAAATGCCTCAATAAGCGGTAGCTGCCTGACTGTCTGATCTTTTCGGCTTCTTCCGCCAGTGAAAGGCCATCTTCAACTAACTCAAACCCAGAGGATGCGGCTCTGTCACTGGTCAGACCCATTGCTGAGGTCAACTTTGGATAGTAAAGAGGTCCGGGCGACACTGATCTGGCCGCTGCCATATTCTCAAATACGACAACATCAACAAGGTAGTCAGTGGCCCTCGCTAAACCAGTGCTGCAAACAAACAATATTGCCGCATAGATTACTGAACTAACGGGTAACCTGTTTGTTAATGTGCTGTTGGCTGTATACCCAAATGCATTTGTGATCGCTTTGTACGCTTTTGTGCAAGCCGTATTTATCTCAGATGCCTTGATCAAAGCGTTTAAATCCATAACCTTATTCACTATATTGGGCCTCATCAAAAAATTTTAAAGTTGTGCCTATACGACTTTACCCATAAGCATGTCGATAACATATTGGGAAACACATTGAGAACACATAACCACATCAACAACCGTATAAGCCCTCAAGAGGACATAAACCATCAAAAGCTACATAACATCAAGAGCTACAAAAAACATCAAGAGCTACAAAAACGCATCAAACAGAGTACGTTGAGTACACGTCGGTAATCAATCCAAGCTCGCACAGCATCGACATACCCCAAAAGCGCGAATTTAATGCACAGGGTCAGACTCCTTGACTAGGAGCTTGTCCAGTAACGTATCAAGAAATGCACAGGTTTCGTCAGGTGATTCAAATTCTTTTATAATTTTTAGCATATGCTGGCCATCAAAGCGATATACGTCCGATTCTCGCTGAATGAGGTTGATCAACGCCATGGAGTCGATATTGGGTTTAGCGCTAAATCGTAATCGGCCTCCGCTGGCATTCATTTCAAGCCGTTCAATTTTCAACTCGAGGCAACGCTGCTTCATGCGCATAACCTCAAACAGGTTTTCTGTTTGAAATGGCAACAAGCCAAAGCGATCAATCAGTTCTATTTTGAGTTCCCGTAAGCTTTCTGGATTTTTAGCGGCTGCAATACGTTTATAGAGTATGAGCCGATGATGCACATCAGGCACATAATCATCGGGTAGAAGAGCAGGTACGCCAAGATCAACTTCACTGCTTTGTGCCAATGGTTTGTCGTAATCAGGCAGCTCGCCAGACTTTAGCGCTTTGACTGCGCGATTCAATAATTCGGTATACAGCGTAAAGCCGATTTCCTGGATTTGCCCGCTTTGCCCTTCACCCAATAGCTCACCGGCACCGCGTATTTCAAGATCATGCGTGGCCAGTGTGAAGCCCACGCCAAGATCTTCCAGTGATTCTATTGCTGCAAGGCGTTTTTCAGCATCTGCTGACATCACGCCTTTTGGCGGCGTTATCAAGTATGCATAGGCGCGATGGTGCGAGCGACCCACACGGCCACGCAGTTGATGTAGCTGAGCAAGGCCCAGCTTGTCGGCGCGATTAATAATAATGGTGTTGGCGGTTGGTATGTCGATACCGCTTTCAATAATGGTTGTGCTGACCAGAATATTAAAGCGCTGATGATGAAAGTCGACCATCACCGCTTCAAGTTCTGATTCTCTCATTTGCCCATGCCCATAACGCACCTTGGCACCCGGTACGATTTCTTCGATCGTACGGGTGATACGTTCGATCGTACTCACTTCATTGTGTAAAAAATAAACTTGACCACCACGGGTTAGTTCTCGTTCGCACGCTTCGCGTATTTGGACGTCTGACCACTCTCCGACAAACGTTTTTATGGCATGACGATGTTGGGGGGGCGTTGCAATAATGGATAGATCGCGCATGCCAGCAAGCCCCATGTTTAATGTGCGTGGAATAGGCGTTGCGGTTAGCGTCACGATATCAATTTCTGATCGCAGTGCTTTCATGTGTTCTTTGTGGCGCACACCAAAGCGATGTTCTTCATCTATTATGACAAGCCCCAGATTTTTATAAACCACATCTTTTTGTAAGAGCTTGTGCGTGCCAATAATGATGTCAACCTCGCCTTTGGCAAGCTTCGACAGAATGGCTTTTTGATCTTTTACTGCAACAAAGCGCGACAATGATTCGACCGATACTGGCCACTCTGCAAAGCGATCTAAAAAATTCTGATGGTGTTGTTGTGCAAGTAATGTCGTTGGAACCAGCACTGCAACCTGTTTTCCTGCATCTACGGCAACAAAGGCTGCACGCATGGCAACCTCTGTTTTGCCAAAACCCACATCACCACACACAACACGGTCGGTAGGTTGACTGGAACGAAGATCAGCCACAACGGCATCAATGGCGTTGCCTTGATCGGGGGTTTCTTCAAAAGCAAACGCATCAGCAAACAGCGCGTAATTGTCGGACTGCGCTGGAAACGCAAAGCCTTTTTTTGCAGCTCTTCTAGCGTGAATTTCCAATAGTTCGGCAGCAACATCGTAGGCTTTTTCAGCAGCACGACGTTTGGCTTTTTGCCAGGCTTCGCTGCCAAGCTTATGCAAAGGCGCGGTATCGCTACTGGCACCGGTGTAGCGCGATATCAGGTGCAGGGATGACACCGGTACATAGAGTTTGTCATCGCCTGCGTAGTGGATGGTGACAAATTCATTTTGCATACCAGCCACATCGAGCGTTGTTAAACCTTGATAGCGACCGACCCCATGATCAAGATGCACAACAGGTGCGCCAAAGCTTAAGTCGGTCAGGTTGGCAATGATGGCATCGGAGTCACGTGTTGGGCGGCGACGCTCGCGTGCTTTAACTCGTGTGGCACCTAATTGCGCTTCTGTAATAACTGCAAATTGGCCATCGGCTAACTCAAGCCCACGATCGAGTGCGCTGGTGGTTAAGCACAGTTTGCGATCACTGGCTAAAAACTCAGGCCAGTCGTTTAGTGTTTGTGGTGTGAGCTTGTTGCCAACAAGTTGATCAAGCAGTGCCTCACGACGGCCAGTTGATTCAGCTACGAACAGCACACGACCTTTAAAGCCATTAATAAAATCTTGTAACGCCCCCATGGGGCGCTCGGCACGTGCATTGATTGGATAGAGACCAGGCAGGTTCACAGGATAGTTAAAGCCAGAGCGTGCCGGGTTTTCAATTTCGGCGCGCTGGGTTGTTATGCAATGAAAGTCACGCAGCCGTTTTGTCATGATGCTGGGTGATTGGTATAACATGTCCGGTTTTAAAATCGGGCGTTCGACGTCATGGCGGCGCTGTTCATAGCGCTCTTGCGTGTTATCCCAAAAGCTTTGCATGCCGATACTGGCGTCATCCACTTGTATAAAACAACAATCTGTTGGCAGGTAATCAAAAAGCGTTTCCAGCTCATCGAAAAACAGTGGCAAATAGTACTCGATGCCAGCAGGTGCCTGTCCTTCAGAAACAGCCTCATAAATCGGGCTGTTTTTACTCTCAGCCGGGAAGGTATTACGAAAATCTCGCCTAAAGAAATTTATGCCCTCATCATTTAGAGGGAATTCATGGGCTGGCAATAGCTCAATACTCTCAACCTTTTTAAGACCGCGCTGTGTATCCGGGTCGAAGGTGCGGATGGTGTCTATATCATCATCGAAAAATTCCACCCGATAAGGTGCACTGCTACTCATCGGAAAAAGATCCAGAATTGCCCCGCGCATGGCGAATTCGCCATGTTCCTCAACTTGTGAAACGTTGCGATATCCTGCATCGGTCAATTGTTGTCGAAATTGTTCAATTGGCAGGCAATCGCCGGTTTTGATTATTAGCGCATGTTGGTCAAGAAACGCACGTGGTGGCAAGCGCTGCATCAGCGCTGAAACCGTGATCAGCAGAATTCCGCGAGCCTGTGTGGGCAGGTTGTACAAGGTGCGGATGCGCTGTGAGATGATGTCCTGGTGCGGTGAAACCCTGTCGTAAGTGAGCGTCTCCCAGTCACTGAAGGTCTGCATTGGTACAGTATCTGCGCAGAAAAACGCCAGTTCCGCCTCAAGCTGGAGCATTTCAGGGGTATTTGCGCTGACAACAACAACAACGGAGTCTGCCTGTATGGCGTATTCGGCAATTGCTAGCGACGTGGATGCCCCATAAAGATGGCCCCAGCGTTTATGAGTCGCTTTCGGAGAGGGCAAAAGCGTTACGTTTGGGATAGTTGTCGACATGTACAGAGGTTGATTAAACAAATAGGCCAGATAGTTGCCTGTGCAATTGTCCCATATTTCCTATACTGATAGTCAGTCGGCTAATCCGTCAGGTTGCGTGCGAACCTTTCGGCCAAGCAGTGTCTACTTAACAAAGCCTGGATCTACTTCCATTTAATGTTTCAACCCTATCAATTTTTTGTTGGGCTGCGTTACACCAGAGCCAAGCGGCGTAACCACTTTATTTCCTTCATATCGCTTATCTCCATTGTGGGTATTGCGTTGGGCGTGACCGCGCTCATCACCGTGACCTCAGTCATGAGCGGTTTTGAAAAGGAGATGCGGGAGCGTATCGTCGGCGCTTCTTCGCATGCTACCGTCACCGCCTTCGGCGATCCACTCACAGAGTGGCAGGAGATTGTAGACATCACAAGCAAACACCCGGAGGTGCTCGGTGCTGCGCCTTATGTAGAAGGGCAGGTGATGTTTGTTGTGGATGGACGCTCTACTGGCGCCTTGATTCGTGGTATCGAGCCCGATCAGGAAGGTGCTGTATCTGAGCTGGGTGAGAAACTCGAATTTACCGAATCTTTATCCGAGGCCCTGAAACCAGGTGAGTTTGGTGTGGTGCTGGGTGCTGACCTTGCAGCTCATCTGGGTGCCTTGCCAGGCGATAAAGTCATGGTGATAACGCCAGAGGCGAGTGTCACCCCTGTAGGTTTTGTACCACGCTTAAAACGCTTTACAGTGACAGGTCTATTTCGATTTGGCATGTTTCAGTACGATCGTAACCTTGCCATCATGCATGCTGCAGACAGTGCCAAGCTTTTAAAGATGGGTGATGGTTATTCAGGCGTGCGCCTGAAGCTTGAGAACACAGCGCGTGCACCGTTCGTTGCTAACGATATAAAAGAGGACGTTGGCTTCAACTACTATGTCAGCGACTGGACAGATCAAAATGCCAACTACTTTGCCGCTGTGCGCATGGAGCGCACCATGATGTTCATCATTCTTTCGATGATCGTTGGGGTAGCTGCTTTTAATATTGTCTCTACACTTGTAATGATGGTGCAGGATAAACAGGCAGACATTGCGATACTGCGGACTCAAGGCGCCTCTCCTGGGAGTATCATGAGCATCTTTTTAGTGCAGGGAACATTGATTGGTGTGCTGGGCACAGTTGCCGGGTTGATCGGTGGTGTATCGCTTGCCTCTAATATTGATGTGGTTGTACCTTTCATTGAACGATTTACCGGGCCAGTATTAAACCCAGAGGTGTATTACATCGATAAAATGCCGTCAGACCTGCAATGGCCTAACGTCGCCAAGGTAGCGATGATGTCGTTTGGCCTCTCTGTACTGGCAACCTTGTATCCGGCATGGCGCGCATCGAGAACCGATCCTGCCAGTGCGTTGGCTTACGAATAAAATGACAGCAAGTAATATGGCCGACCAGGATTGGGTGCTAAGCGCTGAAAATATCAGTAAGCGTTACGCGCAAGGGGATCTTTCTGTTGATGTCTTGAATGAGTTGTCAATAAACATCGCCCGTGGCGAACGTGTTGGTATTGTTGGTTCATCCGGGAGTGGCAAAAGCACATTGCTGCATCTTTTGGGGGGCTTGGATTCGCCCACAAAAGGTACCGTCTTGGTTGAAGGCCAGGACTTGAGTAAATTGGGCCAGGCGGCACGTGGCAAACTGCGTAATCGCTATATCGGGTTTGTCTACCAATTCCACCATTTACTGTCCGAATTCACGGCACTTGAAAATGTCAGTATGCCTTTGATGATCCGCAATCAGTCAGTTAAACAGGCTAACGAAAAAGCGGCTTCTTTACTGGAACGTGTTGGTCTCGGCCAACGCATGAAGCACAAGCCAGCCGAGTTATCTGGCGGTGAAAGGCAACGCGCTGCGATTGCCAGGGCATTGGTTAATGAACCTTCACTGGTGTTGGCTGATGAACCGACCGGTAATCTTGATGAAGATACAGCTGAGCGTGTTTACGAACTTATGCTAGAACTCAATCAAGAACTTTCAACCAGCTTTCTGGTTGTGACACATGATCGGTCTCTTGCCAATCGTATGGACCGCGTGCTCACTCTGACGCATGGCGACCTCAGCAATACTGCTTAGTTTAAGTTTGCACCACTGAGCAATTCACCATTGATCAATTATTGAGCCCACCACCACGAGATCAATTGCGCTGCTACAAGGTTAATCGCTCCACCACGAGATCCATTGTCTCGCTACGAGATTAATTAATATAAGTGCCGGCGTATGGCTGCTTGGTTATTTTGGCAGGCAATAAAGTGCGAGTGGATCGAGCCTTCCACCTGCGAATAGTTAATACTCGCCAGGCTGTCATCGCCAGCACAAAGCCACCGATGGCACTTAAGCAGCCCATCAAGATAGTGCCGAACAACACGGTAGTCCAGTTTTTAACAGCCTCTGACATCAGAACATCGAGGCCGTGACTGAGCGCAGGGGGTGATGTTTCTGCGCCTAAAACGATTGACCCAACATACCAGGCCGCATAGAGTAAAGGTGCAACAGTAATTGGATTACTGACCCAAACAAGCATCACGGAAATTGGCACATGGACACGTACCAAGGCTGCAAGAATTGCTGCAAATACCATTTGCATGGGTATCGGCATCCAGGCAACGAAAAGCCCAATAGCAACAGCGCCAGCAACACAGCGGCGGTTGAGATACCAAAGGGCAGGGTCAGCAAGCATGGATCCCAGCCAGTTACCAAAAAACCCGGTAGACCCTGCTTTTGTAATCCCCAGAGTCTCCCTCATTTGTTGATTAGTTGGCAATCGCCCTTGCAACCAGTGCCGAGGCATATAGCTTCCCCCAAAAACCATTTGTTACGCAAAGTTAACGACAGCCGATATCCTCAAATTCAATCCCTTGAGCATTTTTTGCCGGTGCAACTGTAGCTCTCGTGCACAGTTTTGTACTTGGATTTACGCTCTCCGTCATTTTTTGTGTCCTCAGTGGCGGGCCTGTCGCGCTGCTGGCAGGGCTTGTTGCAGCCTGTCTTGGCTTACTTAATTGGCGCAAACAGAGAGCTGGTCGGTATTTTCTATTGGCCTGGTTTACAGGCTTAATATGGGCATCGGTTGCCCAGCATGTTCAGTTCAGTCGGCAGTTATCTGAGCGTTTAATCAGGCAAGATGTTTTGATTGAAGGCTTTGTTTTGGGTGTCCCACAAAGTGATAAGAGACGTGCCCGGTTTGATTTACGTGTCACTAACAGTGTTCCAGAGCATGTCTTGAGTAAAGGTCGCGTTAAATTAAACTGGTATAACCTGGAGCGCCCGCCCGTGCAGACAGGCGATCATTGGCGATTCACGGTGCGGCTTAAGCCGCCATCAGGGCTTGGCAATGCGGGTGGGTTTGATTTTGGCAGGTGGTTATTTCATGAAGGTGTTGTCGCAACGGGCTATGTCAGAGATTCACCCAGTCCTGTGCTTGTCAGCCGTCATCCGCTTAAGTTGGATGGTATTCGCACAAGAATCGCCAAACGTATTGCGAGCCTGCCCAGTGCCAACGAATATGTTGCAGTGGTACAAGGGCTGAGTATCGGCATTAAAAACGAACTACCCGCAGAGCATCTTGAACTTCTTCGTAACAGCGGTACGGCTCATCTCCTGGCAATCTCAGGGCTCCACATTGGTTTAGTCAGTGGCTGGGTTTTTTACCTGTCAGGGTTTGTATGGCGACACGTGATCTCGTTTCGTCTCAGTCCGCTATCTTTAATCTACTGTTCGAGCCGTGCGTTTTGCACAGTAGCCAGTGTGTTGTTTGCAATCGGTTATGCTGCGCTTGCCGGGTTTAGTTTGCCAACCCAGCGAGCTTTGCTCATGCTACTTGGCGTGTCGGTTGCATTACTTTCACGACGCTTCTGGCCACCCTGGACGGCCTATCTAATTGCCGTCTTTGTCGTGTTATTGGTGTCGCCATTGTCTGTTCTTTCAGCAGGTTTCTGGTTATCGTTCACAACCGTAGCAGCATTGGTGTATTTGCATGTGGGGCGAATAAGCCAGCAACATGGGTTATTACAAGGCTTGCGAACACATCTGTTGCTGGGGGTGGTGTTGCTACCTGCATCTGCCTGGTTTTTTCAAAATGGTGCCTTAATAGCACCTGCGGCCAACGCGATTGCAGTACCCATGATTGGCGTTATTGTCGTGCCTTTGTCCATTGCCATTGCGGGGTTAAGTTATCTTTCACCTGCACTGGCCGATCTCATTTTACAGTTCGCGCAATGGATACTTGCAAAGGTGTTCTCCATTCTTCACTGGCTAATGCAATTCGAATGGTCAAATGTTTTGCTGGTTATGCCTTCAGCACTCTCCCTGGTTTTTTGTACCCTTGGCATTGCACTGTTATTTGCACCCCGTGGGCTGCGTTTACGCTGGCTTAGCCTACCGCTACTCTTGCCGTTGATTCTGTTCAATACTCTGGGGCGCGAGTCAGATGTGCTGGAGTTGCATGTGCTGGATGTAGGGCAGGGTCATGCCGCACTGATTTTCACCAGGCATTACACCGTCTTGTTTGATACCGGTAATCGTTTTTCTGACAGCACTATGGCAGAGCGCGTGGTTGTGCCGTTTTTACATGCAAAGGGTCGAGACTCCATCGACTATGTCATCGTTTCGCATGCCGATGCGGACCATTCGGCAGGGCTTGCCTGGTTGGTCAAAAAATTCCCGGAAATAACCGTTTATGCCAGCGATGAGAAAAACCGGCAAAGTGAACGTGCGTATGCCTGTCGGGCAGGCCATACCTGGTACCTTGAAGAGGTTGGCTTTTCTTTTTTGCATCCGGCAGATGGCGACTTTGGTGATAAAAATAATCAATCCTGCGTGTTGCTGGTACACGCCGGAGCTGCCAGAGTATTGCTCACTGGCGATATTGAAAAGTCTGCTGAGGCAAAGCTCACAGCGCGCCTTGAGACGCTCCCAGTGCAGGTCATGGTGGCGCCGCATCACGGTAGTCGTTCGTCTTCATCGTTGTCCTTTATTCAAAAATTTATACCCTCGTATGTTGTATTCCCGGCCGGCTATGGAAACAAGTTCGGTTTTCCACATGATGACATTGTGCAGCGCTACCACACGATTGGCAGTAAAACGATCAACACCGGAGACACGGGTTCAGCAAGCTTTCATTTTGATCGAGGCGGCCTGTTAGCTGCCCCGGAATTGCATTGGCAAGGGCATCGTCGGTTCTGGCGATAAGAATTGGAGAAGGAGAAGGTGTAGGTGTAGGTGTAGGTGTAGGTGTCGGAGTCGGAGTCGGAGTTGGTGTAGGTGTAGGTGTCGGAGTTGGCGGAGAAACAGATACTGCGCCTGAGTTTGAGCCGCCACTGTCGCCTCCGCAAGCAACTAATGCTAATCCCATAACTAACAAAGAGCTTCGAAATAATGTGCTTTTTAGTTTCATCTTATCATCCTCCCAATTTGGAAGAAAGATATGATATTCCTATATATGTTTATGTGACCCGGGTTACATAAATGAAATTTTCTTTGTCCTTGCCCCACTAACTTTTTAGAATAAAACTTAGACCGCTATATTATACATCTGTTGAATTATATCTGAAAATGTAGCTCGAAAACGAAAGCACTAACCTCATTATACGATCATATTTACGCGAAAGGAAAAAGTGGCATAGCCTATGG
>CALHRQ010000090.1 GCA_938038175.1 uncultured Granulosicoccaceae bacterium
GCTGCAGTAACAGCCAGCCTCAACTTCCGTACCATAGCCAAATACCAGAGCGGATTAGTTTCAATACTTTAAAAAGCACAATCTGCAGGTATTGGGTCAACAAACGCGAGTGCTTCCATAAAGGATGATGCTATGGTTTGCATCGACAAGCCACTGGCAATACTCCCGCTAAAAACTTGTTCTCCGTAGCCACTGTTATTCATGTGCGCCCTTACAATTATTTCCTCGTTGTCGGCTACTTGCACAGGTCCGCCACTGCGAGTAAAGGGTTGTTCTGTCACATGGCTGTGAGTCAATATTCTACGATAAAGCAGGCTGCCATCTGCTCTCAATACTTCCCACCAATCAGCGTATTGGCTACAACCGGTATCGGGACTTGCAACGGTAACGGAAAAAGTATAACTACCAGCATCGCCATTAACTGAAACAGCACGTACTGCTGCCTTGTTATCGTCAGGCACTAATTCATTTTCATTGGAAGGTTCAATGCCGCTTGAGCCTGAGTTGCTGCATGCACACATCGTCAATAAACAAATAAGAAAAGCTGCGGATGGTTTGATGTTCATTGGCAGTAATATAGGCGTGTTTCGTTTGGCATGTAAAATGTGGCATCGAATGATGCCACTTCCTGACAATTTTGGCTTCATAAAGTTCCGACCCAATATAGTGTATGGCGACATGAATTGTTAATTGGGGAACAGCATGTTGTGTAAAGATAACAATGATATAGAAATAGCTAGTGCGTGGGGCGTTAAAGGCTATTCAGGGACTCTTATGCAATAGATTCTGGTAGTATTTTGCCGTAGAGCAAGAAATTTCGAGAATAGCGAAATTAGACTACGAACCTATTTAAATTAACTTAGGAGAAAAAAGATGGTCACTAGCAAGCTATACAAACGCAGTATTGCAATCGGGGCAGCCACGCTCAGCCTCGCAGCCTCCGTTTATTTCATTAGCTCTAGCGCCACAGCGCAGGGTTCCGACATGACCTTCTTCATCACAAGCGCTGGCCCTGGCAAAGGCGGTGATCTCGGTGGCCTGGAAGGTGCTGATGCCCACTGTGCATCCCTTGCTGCCGCTGCTGGTGCCAGTAAAACCAACTGGAAAGCTTATCTAAGCGTCAATGCCATGATTGATCGCTCTGGCGATCGTCCTAAGGTTGTTCCTGGAGTGGATGCACGTAGCCGTATTGGCACGGGTCCGTGGCACAACGCAAAAGGTGTCCTTATTGCCAATAACGTTGACGAACTGCACTCAGACGCCAATGCGATTAATCTGGCAAACGGATTGGACGAAAACGGTAACCAGGTTAATGGTCGTGGTGCCAAGCCAAACCGTCATGACATCCTGACTGGCTCCACACGTCAAGGCGAATATTCAACAGCTGGTGGCGATACGACTTGCTCTGGATGGACCAGTAGCGCTGAAGGTTCTGCGATTGTCGGACACCATGATCGTGTTGGCCTAAGTAAAGATCGACACATGGTTAGCTGGAACTCTGCTCACGGCTCTGCCGGTTGTTCTGCTGATGCATTTCCACGTACAGGTGGAGATGGCTTATTTTATTGTTTTGTCGCCGAATAATTGTTTTAAAGCCTGAATCTCAACTCAGGCTCTGATCGCGGTTATTTTAGCAATTAACGGTAAACTGAATGCCCTGCATCGCTGGCTATACGATGCAGGGTTGCAAAATGCATAGCGTTGCAACGCTCAAAATCACACTAGATTGTTGCGCCTAAATTGCAAGCCCTGCAGAAGTGATTGTGGTACCTCGACTATATTTTATGGGGAGCGTAACTGGGATGCCAAGACTATTAACTTGCAATGCCAACCCAATGTCGAAAGAAAACACATGCAAAAAAAACGTGAGTAACAACAGCTTGTTGGGCGTCAGGCACTGGTCTTTCACAGTAAACGTAATACCAACTTCATTACCCTCAAAAACTCTCGTAAAATGGTGCACTGCCTTATTTTTAATTTTGGCGTGCGCTGCCTGCACAAACAGCAGGTTATTTCTACGCCCAATGTACAATTCCCTTGATGATCGTCTGGAGAAACGCTTTCTTCAGTACGCGAATTTTAACGACGAGCAAACACAGAATATCAAGGAGCTTGCAGATCATTTTCACCTGTGGCATCGACAAACTCAACTCGAACACTACAGTCTGCTACTAGGCGAATTCACCACTAATTTAAAGGACACAAAAAGTGTAGACAAGGCGGATATCGAGCGCTGGAACAAAGTGTTGAGATCCTATGCATCCAGTATAAGAACCTGTAATCCCTTCTACTCCGCTGCTGATGTTGTTGCCAGTCTTAGTGATCAACAAATTGAACAGATTCGAACTGTCCGGCAAGCCAGGATAGACTCTCGACGAGCAAGACGTGATGCTGATGATAGAGATTTTGAAGAAATACTGGACGAATCAATCGATGAACGTGTTAAAGGCGTCAGGCGCTTTCTGCGTTTTATAAATTTTACTTTAAACAAGAACCAGCTAGATGATTTACGCAATACTATGGGCCAAACAGTTAGGCCTAATACGTCATTTCGTGAAGTTAGAAATGCACTTGACGCGGAATTTTATACTCTACTGGATGAGCGTAAAAATCCAAACTTCAACCAATTGCTTATCACTTATCTGGATAAAAGGCAGCAAACCTTTTCCGATTGGCGCAAAGAAGCACGAGACCACAATACCCAAATTTGGGAAGCATACGCCCTGCGCACTATTCACAGTTTGGATGAGACTCAACGTGAAGTTGCAACAAATTATCTCAGTGGCCTTGCATCGACTATTAACACTTTAGCTGCAGACACACCTAGTTATAACAAGCGTTCGGCCTCCGACTATGCCTGTCCAGGAAGTGAAATAGGACTCTGAGTTATACGCACTCATTACGGATTACGGAAATATACAACTTAATGAATATTTATCGTACATTGTTTGTAGGCATATTATTCGTACTATCGAGCAACGCCTCTGCACTTTTACCATTTGAAAAAACCGGGAATCTCTACGTTTCCATGTGGGATACAGATGAGATAGCCGTATTCACACCTGACGGCACCCCATTAGAAAGGTTCACAACATTAGGACTAGATGGCCCCAGAGGAATTGCCTTTAATCCAGCGAACGGTGAGATATGGATTGCGGGTGAATTCAGTAACGCTATTTATATCTTTAACCATGAACATCAGTTTCTCCGAACACTGGAGCACGACGATTTTGATGAACCGGTGGGTGTTACATTTAAAACAGTTGATGCAGATGCCAGTGATTCACTCGTCTATATCAGCAATTCCAATGGCAACGAGATAATGGTTTTTGATCAGAGCGGTGTTCTGCAAAGGCGATTCACCGCACCTGGCCTTGTCGACCCAAATTGCTCCGCCTTTATGGCTGATGGCAGTTTGATGGTAGCCAATAGACTCGGTGGTTCTCATGGGGGATTTGGAGCGACTAACAAATTTGATAATGAAGAACGTTTTTTATTTGACTTTACCACACCTGGTATTACGAGCCAGATGGCTGTGGCGCGAGACCCCAACACTGGAAATATAGATGAAGACGATACGCTTTGGGTGACTTCTGGTGGTGGTGATACAGGAATATATGAGTTTGATCAGAACGGGAATTTACTAACGACACTTTTGCCCGCAGATATTGATGACGGGCGTCGAATTATTCCTCAAGGAATCGCGTTCGATGGGGATGGTAATTTTTATGTTGTTTCATTTCTAAATGAAGTACTTAAGTTTGATTCACTTGGTAACTTCGTCCAGCGGTTTCCGACCGGTGATGGTACATCGAGAAGTATGGCGTTTCAGGGGTGTCAGATTGGTGTTGATGGGGTTTGTTTGTCGCCGAGTAATATTTCAGGTGTGGAGGCGGAAAGTGCGTTATCCACTGATAGCGATCTTGTGCTGGCTAGTAACAATTCTGGAGGCGGGAGTAGCGATTTATTGTTATTTTTCTTGCTTTCATCTTGTATTGTTGGAAGAATTTCGGTGATGAAAAAACCTGAACATAACAGGCTTTAATCAAATTTTTCTGGCTTATGCATCTAGTTGACGAGA
>CALHRQ010000091.1 GCA_938038175.1 uncultured Granulosicoccaceae bacterium
TTGAACCACTTGACCGTACCTGTTGCCATGATTTGAAACCTCTAGATAGTAATTTGCTGATGCGAAGGTGAGTTCTGTCCACAAAGTTGAAAATTGCAAAACTCTTTCGCGCAGTGGCAGTCTAGCGGTTTTCTGGGAGCCGATCTATGGATTTTTTTACTCTTCCGTGTTAAGCGGACAATAAGACCCATTCAAATTTTAAATCAACAAGCATAAAGTGCTTATTTGGATGATTTTTTTTTGTACGAATATCAATTAACTAGTTGTTTTAATAGAGTAAATTTTAGTCAATCGTCTATATTGACTAGTTGTTTTTTATGTATGCAAGTATTTATTCTATTTTTTTATTCGAATCGTCTTTTATCCGTGAACTCACTGACTTACGACGTCGTCTTCGCCGCTTTTTTTTCGGAGCATCGTTACTCGTTTCGGTTTGTTTCGCATTGTTTGGGTTATTTGAGCCATCTGAGTTGGGTGCTTTCTCCTTGTTGGCCGGCTTATGTTGCGACTGATTTCGACGCGATTGTCCAGTTCTGGAAGAGCGCTTTTTGTCGTTCGGCTTGCTGCGCTTGGGCATGCGTTTGGGGGCGGCAGGTGTGACCAGTAATTCGTTTGTGATTGGTGATAGTGGAATTGAGCGGCCAATGTATTCCTGAATCTCAGGAAGCGAAAACGAATACTCTTCGCAAGCAAAGCTCACTGCTTCTCCTTGTGTGCCGGCTCTGGCGGTTCGCCCAATGCGATGCACATAATCTTCCGCCTGTTGCGGCAAGTCATAGTTAAATACATGTGTTACGTTATCAATGTGCAGGCCTCGTGCTGCCACATCAGTTGCAATCAGCACTGGCAATTGTCCACCTGTAAAATCTGCCAATATGCGTTGGCGTTTTTGCTGTCTGACATCGCCTGAAAGAGTTCCGCAGGCAACATTGTTTCCAAGCAAGTAGGCTTCTATTTTTTCTGCAGTGCGTTTAGTGTTGACGAATATGATTGAGCGGGGAGGTTGCATTTCTCCGATAAGTCCGAGTAATAGCGATATTTTTTCGTCCCCAGCAGGCTGAAACAATTGCTCATTTATACCCGCTGCAGTGACTCCGGTCGATTCTGTTTTAACAGACTCAGGGTTATTCATGTGCTCGTAAGCCAATTCCATAACCCGGTGCGAAAGAGTGGCAGAAAAAAGCATGCTGGTGCGCTGCTCTGGTGGCGGCATGCGACGCAATAAAAAACGGATATCGGCAATAAAGCCAAGATCGAACATGCGATCGGCTTCATCTAACACGCATATTTCGAGTTTTTTGAGATTAAAAACACGCTTTTTAAAGTAATCTATGAGCCTTCCTGGTGTCCCAATAAGGACATCCACCCCGTTTTCAAGCTGCTTACGCTGTTTTTCGTAATCGATGCCGCCGTAAGCTACTGCTGTAGTGAGGGAGGTGTGCTTGCCCAGGGCTTGCGCATCCTTCTCAATTTGAATGGCTAACTCACGCGTTGGAGCGATCACCAGCATACGGGGTTGATTCTGGTCGCGCTGGCCCCCATCCTGCTTCAGTAAACGTGCGAAAGCTCCGAGCAAAAATGCAGCTGTCTTTCCAGTTCCTGTTTGTGCCTGTGCGGCAATATCGGACCCAGTTGCGATGATCGGTAAGGACAGTGCCTGAATTTCAGTGCAATGCTCAAACCCAAGATCATCCAAGGCCTGCAAAAGGGATTCGGGGAGAGCTAAGTCTCGAAACGCCGTAAGGTCGGCATGTTCTGATGTCATGGTTTTGTTTTACTGTGAGTATGCTGGCCTGCAAAAAATTTATAAATCGTTGCAACAAATTGGTTCAGCAGAGGCCATACTAAGTGCAATCCATAAACAAACAAATGCATAGAGAGGTGCACAATGAGTGAACATGTTACCGCGATTACCGATAGCAGCTTCGAAGAAGATGTGTTGAAATCCGAAACGCCCGTGCTCGTGGACTATTGGGCAGAGTGGTGCGGGCCCTGCAAAGCGATTGCACCCGTACTTGATGATGTTGCGCCGGAGTATGCCGGTAAAGTCAAAATTGTCAAAATGAATATGGATGAAAATCCCAATACACCGCCAAAATACGGGATCCGTAGCATCCCAACGCTGATGTTATTCAAGAATGGGACCGTCGAAGCGACCAAGCTTGGCGCCTTATCTAAGGCGCAACTGACAGAATTTCTGGATCAGAACGTTTAATTTTTTATCAGTTAAGGTGTATTTCGTTTGGTGTCTTTCCATGATACAAGCTGTATTCAGGGCATTGACCCAAGCTGTAATGACGATTCTTGCAGGTTCTGCAAGTCTGAATTCAGCCTTATCTGTTTGATATCAGGAACAACAAACTCAATATCAGGTTTACACGCCTATTGGCAGAGTGACCTGCTTAGCGTAAGGATTGAGCGCGTAAATGGGGCTTTAAATAAATTTAAAGTCCCATTTGTCATCTCTCTTCGCCATGAAAATCACCGCTGAATGGCATAAATTGTATGCGTTTGGCACTTATTCTGCTTCGTTACATTGGGCATTAGCATGTTTTTAACAGTTAATCTGCTATTTAGGCTAGACTCACCCTAGTTGGCATGATAACTTATAGCCATCCTGCTGTGTACAGAGCCGTTCCTTCGGCTCGTGCGTTCAACAATTGATACAACGTGTAAACACGTTCTAAAGAAAAAACCACACTCAAATTGATTTGTTACGGATAGCTGCTTTGCGGCTTCCATCCAAACCATCCCGGCAACCGCCAAAAAAAATATATTTTCCCGCTTACGCGTATGAACCTAACTGATCTAAAGAAAAAAAATCCTACAGAACTTATTGAGCTTGCTCAGTCAATCGGTGTAGACAATATAGCCAGACAACGCAAACAGGATATGATCTTCTCGATCCTGAAAGCGCATTCCAAAAAAGGCGAGAATATTTTTGGTGGCGGTGTTCTGGAAATCTTGCAGGACGGATTTGGTTTTCTGCGATCCGCGGACAGTTCTTATCTGGCTGGTCCCGATGATATCTATGTGTCACCCAGCCAAATAAGACGATTCTCTTTACGCACTGGCGACACCATTTTTGGAAAGATCCGTCCGCCCAAGGAAGGTGAACGCTACTTTGCCTTGTTAAAAGTGGATGAAATTAATTTCGGTCCGCCAGAGCAAGCCAAAAACAAAGTCTTGTTTGAAAACCTGACCCCACTGCATGCCAGTGAGCGGCTCAATATGGAACGCGGTAATGGTAGTACCGAAGATATTACTGCTCGTATCATTGATATAGCCTCTCCAATCGGTAAAGGGCAACGTGGTCTTTTGGTGTCTCCTCCAAAAGCGGGTAAAACCTTGATGTTGCAAAACGTCGCGCAAAGCATCGCAGCAAATCATCCTGAGTGTTTTCTGATTGTTCTTCTTATTGACGAACGACCAGAGGAGGTCACCGAGATGGAGCGTATGGTTCAGGGTGAAGTGATTTCAAGTACTTTTGATGAACCTGCCAGCCGCCATGTTCAAGTTGCAGAAATGGTTATTGAAAAAGCCAAACGACTTGTTGAGCATAAAAAGGATGTTGTTATTCTGCTTGATTCGATAACACGATTGGCACGTGCTTACAATACCGTCGTGCCTTCATCTGGAAAAGTGCTCACTGGTGGTGTTGATGCCAATGCCTTGCACAGACCAAAACGTTTTTTTGGTGCTGCGCGTAATATAGAAGAGGGCGGCAGTCTGACAATCATCGCAACAGCTCTGGTTGATACAGGGTCCAAGATGGATGAAGTCATCTACGAAGAATTTAAAGGTACGGGTAACATGGAACTACAGCTTGATCGACGCATCGCTGAAAAACGTGTTTTCCCCGCGATTAATATCAACCGATCAGGTACCCGCCGCGAAGAACTGATGATGGATCAAGAAGAACTTCAAAAGGTGTGGATACTGCGCAAGTTTGTGCACGCCATGGATGAAATTGAAGCGGTTGAATTTATGTTAGGACGCTTGCAGCAGACCAAAACCAACAATGAATTTTTTGATGCGATGAAGCGATAAGCAGTTGATAAAATGATTGTTGATTGTTGATTGCTTGATTGCTTGATTGCTTGATTGCCTAATTATGTAAATGTTTGGTTGTTGATTGTTGATTGCTTGATTGCTTGATTGCTTGATTGCCTAATTATGTAAATGTTTGGTTGTTTAGTTGTTTAGTTGCCTGTTTGCCGAATCAGCAATTACCTAAGTCAGCAGAGACAAAGATCAGCAATTACATGGGTTAGCAGATTAGAAAATCAGCAGGTATGAAAATCAGAGAATTCGAAGTATGGTTAAGCCGTAAATTAGCGAATACACAGATCAGCAAATTCGCAAATCGCCGGGGTCCATTTTAGTCCCCATAGAACCGAAAACGCCTAGAAAAATCCGATTCTCGCAAAGCCTGTTTTTTCAAACTTGGTCCTGATCAAGCCTGTTCACTGCCCGATAGCCAATGTCTTTGCGATAGTGTTTGTTATTAAAGTCAACGATGTCAGCTGCAGCATCGGCAATGTCTTTAGCGTTGCTTATATCGCTGCCAAGTGCCGTGACACATAGCACACGGCCTCCTTGTGTTACCAGAGTGTCTGCTTTCATGGCAGTGCCTGCATGAAAAATTTTACAAGCTGTTTTTTCGGCTTGCTCTATCCCGGTTATGGCTTCTCCATTGCTGCCTTTGGCTGGATAATCTCCCCCTGCCAGTACAATACCAATCGCCGAATCTGTTTTCCATTGTGCTTCGGTGTTGGCAAGCGTGCCATTGACAGCTGCTTCGCATAAGTCGAGTAGATCACTGTCAAGACGCATCAACAAGGGCTGCGTTTCAGGATCTCCCAAACGCACGTTGTATTCCACTACCCTGGCTTGGTTGTTTTTATCGATCATCAAGCCGACATATAAAAACCCCACGAACGGTGTGCCATCTTTTATCAATCCTGACACTGTGGGTTCTACGATATCGGTCATGATGTGCTTTTGTACGGCATCAGTGACAACCGGGGCAGGGGAGTATGCGCCCATGCCACCTGTGTTTGGTCCGGTATCACCTTCGTTACGCGCTTTGTGGTCCTGGCTGGTTGCAAACGGCAGGCAGTGCACACCATCAACAAGCGCTATAAAGCTGGCTTCTTCACCTTGCATAAATTCTTCAATTACTACAGTGGCCCCCGCCTCTCCAAAAAGTGCTTCATCGAGCATGGCATTGACTGCTTGTTTTGCTTCATCAAGCGTTTGTGCTACTACAACACCTTTGCCAGCGGCAAGACCATCTGCTTTGATAACAATGGGAGCACCTTTTTCATTGAGATAGGCAAGCGCTTTATTTTTATCTGTGAATATCGCTGAAGTTGCGGTGGGAATCCCATGGCGCTGCATAAACTCTTTGGCGTATGCCTTACTTCCTTCAAGTTGTGCCGCTGCTGCCTTGGGGCCAAGTACTTTAAGACCAAGCTTGTCGAAGTGATCTGCCAGGCCTTGCACAAGTGGAACTTCGGGCCCAACGATAGTAAGTGCCACCGCATTCGCCAGGGCAAAGTCACTCAGTGCTGTAAAGTCTGTTACAGCTATGGGTTCCACCGAGACCTTTGGCTCTTGTGACATCCCAATATTGCCCGGCGCTGCGGTTATCTTGCTTACCTTTGTTGATTGCGCAAGCTTCCAGGCTAAAGCATGTTCGCGGCCGCCGTTACCAATCAGTAAAATATGCATGCAGGGCTCTCATGATCAAATCCGTATTCTACAAGATAATCCAAGCTGTTCTGATGTGAAATTGTGGTTGAACGCGATCAGTGTGCTATCAAGGTTCATAGGCCGATACAGATGCTGCTGAAGCTGAACGCGATCAGTCCGGTATGTCGTTGAATCTCAGAACCACACCGAACCGGTATGTGGTTGAAGTTGAACCTAAGCAACCGGTTATGCCGATAAAGTCGAACGCACCAAACCCGATATGGAGTTAAAGCTCAACCTGGCTAATTCGGTATGTCGTTGAAGCTACGCGTAACCCATCTGGTGTGAAGGTGAAACTGGACATAGCCATTCCAGTATGTAGTTGAACCTGAGCTACTCAATCCAGGCTGTTTGTGTCACCATCCCTCTTCGCTAAACAAACTGCAGCACTCGTACCTCATGGATACAGCCATAGCACCGCCAGTATGTCGCTCAGCCTTGTACATGCCAGCAAGCAATGAAAAAGCGGTGTCCAAAGGCCCTACTCTGGCAGCAGATGCCATAATTCTGGACCTCGAGGATTCAGTGTCTCCCGCGCTAAAGGAGATCGCGCGACAACAGGCTCAAGAGGCATTACGTTCACTTGATTATGGTAAGCGTCTCCGAGTGATACGTTGTAACGGAACCGATACCACGTGGTTCGAAGATGACCTCTCTATGTGTATTGAAGCCCAACCCAACGCCATACTGTTGCCCAAGGTTGAGAGTCCTCAAACCATAGAATCAGTTAGGGACAGGCTCGATATCCTTGGCGCTCATCCAGATATACAAATTTGGGCAATGCTGGAAACGCCAAAAGCGGTATTGGCTGCTGCAGATATTGCTGCAACCAGTGCGCGTTGTTCGCGCCTGACAACATTTTGTATTGGCAATAATGATCTTGCGCGAGAAGCAAACATGCCAGTGCGTTCTGATAGAACCTATCTGATTCCGTGGCTTATGACCATATTACTCGCGGCTAAAGCCTATCGTCTTGTTGTTCTGGATGGGGTTTATAACAACTTTGCTGATGTAAAAGGTTTTGCGCTTGAATGCGCCGAAGGTGCGGCGATGGGTATGAACGGCAAAACATTGATTCATCCCAGCCAGATCGCTGATGCAAATCTTGCCTATTCTCCCTCTGCTGACGAAATTGAAAAGGCGAAGCTGGTAGTTGCAACCTTTGATCTGCCTGAAAATAAGACTGCAGGTGCCGTACAGATCAATGGACAGATGGTTGAGCGCTTGCATCTTGAAATGGCATTGCAAACATTAAAACGCGCCAACATAGATCAGTAGGCGGATACAAGTTAAAAGTTTGCTGACACAACTGAATAGAATGATGCCATCGCGAAACTTCAACACCGTGGGCTTACCACCTTTATGGTTGCTCGTGGGTGTTTCCGCCATGGGGCCGGTTGTGCTTAATGGCGTACTGCCAGCCAACAGTGCTGTTATGGCTGAATTCGGCACGCGTTACAGCATGGTGCAACTGGTATTAACGGTCTTTTTGTTGGCCTCACTGTTTGGGCAGATTATTCTTGGTAACGCAGCGGACCGTTTTGGTCGGCGCCCAGTGATGATTTGGAGCTTGATTGTATTTTCGATTGGCGGTTTTTGCTGTGCTGCGGCTAGTTCGGTCGAGTGGTTGCTGTTCGGAAGGTTCATACAAGGCTTTGGTGCGGCTGCCTGCGTGTTTTTACCACGTACCATTGTTCGAGATATTTATGGTCGTGATAAAGCGGCCAGTGTTATCGGTTACATGACTACCGCAATGATGGTTGCGCCCTTGTTTGGTCCAAGCGCTGGTGGTTGGATAACAGATAATTTGAGTTGGCGATTAATGTACGTAGTATTGGGTTTGCTTGCTGCCTTGTTTGCGCTTGCTAGTTGGGCGGTACAGCACGAAACATTAAAACCGTCTAAGGCTCCTCGGCACTCATTGGGTTTACTGGAGACAAGCTCGATCCTACTACGCGAGCGCGTGTTTATATCGTGTGCAATTATGTTGGCTGGCACCGTCGGCCTTTACTATAGCTTTTTGGCTGGTGCGCCCTTTGTTGCCATGGAGAGTCGCGAGTACACAGCCTCTGAGTATGGCCGATGGTTTGCCTTGGTCGCAGTGGGCTACTTAACAGGTAACCTGATTGCTGGAAGGTTCTCGCAGCAAGTGGGTGTTCATGGCATGATCACGCTAGGCTTATATCCGGCAATGTTCGGGGTTGTTTTGTTTTGGCTGCTTTCGCTCAGCGATCATCCGCTTAGCTTGTTTTTACCTATGTTTGTTATTGCTTTATCTAACGGGATGTCATTGCCCAGCATCATGTCTCTTGGGATGAGTGTGCGTGAAGATCTGATTTCCTCCGCTGCAGGGATGGCTGGAGCGATTCAGCTTGGCTTTGGAGTGATCATTACCTTGGTGCTTGGGTTCCTCCTGCCATTTTCAGATTTTTGGTTGTTTGGCATGATGAGCTTGTCTATGGGTATTTTGCTCTTTGGGCGCTGGCTGCTAAATGGCGTACCAGATTGTTGTTAATCTCATCTTTGCAATAACAGCAGTATTTTCGTTTTTACGATTGATTTTTAGATGGATGTAAAACCGTGTACGTGTTGTGGTGATGAATATAGATCGCCAGAATATCAGCCAAAACCTCAGGGCGAAGAGTTTGCGATTACCAATGACGTTGGTCAGGCCGAATTCTGTTTTGTAGGTAGTGGTGCAGGGGTCGATCAGATCACGGCAGTCTCGGGTGCCGTTTCTGAAAGTGTGAGTATTGACTGGCAAAGTTATAGCGGAAACGACAATCTGCCACCGATTTTCGTTTCAACGCCGCCGGATTCTCGTATCGCGGAAGGGGCTTATCAATATAATGTTGCTGCGATTGATCCGAATGGCGATGCACTTAGCTATGCATTAATTAACGCACCAACAGGTATGTCGATCAGTGCTGACGGGACAATAAGCTGGGATGCACCTGCTGATTTTGATCAAGTCAACGTGATCATCATTGCAGACGATGGCAATGGTGGTGTAGCAACTCAGGGTTTGCTGCTGACCTGCTTTTACTTTAATCAGGCACCTGTGTTTACAACAGAGCCTGAGGTGTTATCTGTCGCGGCTCAACATCGCTGGCTTTATTCATTCAGTGCGTTTGACCCCGATGCGTTGCGCCCGAATTTACAGTTTGAGATTGTGGAGGCACCTGACTTTATCGAAGGTGCCAGGGAAGGTGGGTTTTTATTTGGTGACAGTGCTATTTTTTCTTCCAGATTTCAGACCGTGGAAGGGGTTTATCCCATCACAATCGCCGCCAGTGATTTGAGTGGTGGTGTGGCGTATCAGTCTTTTGATTTAGTTGTGACACCCAACCAGGCACCTGTCGTGGTTAACGAACCGCCAACGGTTGCCAGTGTTGGCACCTTCTACGAGTTCCAGCTGGAAGGCTTCGACCCTGAAGGTGATTCAATTCGCTATTCCCGTTCAGCTGGTTATTCGGCTCGCATGAGCGTAAGCCGCAGCGGCTTGTTGCAGCTGTTTCCTCGTGAAACTGATGTAGGTCAGTTTGGGGTCAGTATCAGAGTGCGTGACGTACTCGGTGCCGAATCAGTCTTTAGTTACACCCTGAACATATTTGACAACGCAGCCCCTGAGATCACCAGCGTGCCGGATAACACCGTGCTCGCTGGCAACAGTTACAGCTATCAGGTGGTGGCGACGGACCCAGAATCAGACCCACTGAGTTACACACTTTTGTCAGCGCCCTCGTCGATGGCGATTGATAACAACGGACTAGTGAACTGGACAACAACGCAGGCGGATATTGGTATCTTTGAAATCACCCTTCGTGTTGAGGATGACAAAGTTGGTGCTGAAGAGCAAACCTATACGTTAACTGTGGAGCCTGACAATACAGCCCCTGTAATTACTGCAATTGAAAATCAAACCATCACAAACGTTGCGACCTTGTCCGTGCAGATCGATGCCAGTGACAGCGATGATGATGCCTTAAGCTATGCATTATCAGATGCACCAGGCAGCGCATCCATTGATGCAACAGGCCAGATTACCTGGTCACCCAGTGCCACAGAGTTGGGTGATTTCAATTTTATTGTGGATGTTAGCGATGCCTTTGCCACGACCAGCACGTCATTTACTGTCACCGTGGTTGAAAATACTGACAATACAGCACCGGTTATTGCACTAAGCCAACCCCTAACCGATACCACTATTACCGATATCACAGAGTTGTTGGGCAGCATTAGCGATGATAATTTAGCCAGCTGGCGTGTGCTATTCGAGTTTGAAGGCAGTGATGATCAGCGCGAATTAGCCTCCGGCACCACAAATACAATCGATGAAACCCTGGCGACTATCGACCCAACCTTACTCATGAATGGGTTATACCAAGTCACGGTAGAAGCCAGTGATGAGGCCGGTAATTTCGCTTCAGAAATTCTGGATATTAAAGTGGATGAGAACATGAAAGTGGGCAACTTCTCCATAAGCTTTAGTGACCTGTCGATCCCAATGGTCGGTATTCCTATTGAAGTAACCCGCACCTACGATACACGCCAGCGTTTTGAGGCGCTGGACTTCGGCTATGGCTGGAGCATTGATTATCAAAACGTTGACCTACAAGAGTCCCGTGCGCCAGGCAGCCGATGGGCATTAAATAGCTATCCCGGGCAATTTGGCATTCCCAACTATTGCGTTGAACCTGACGGCAAACCGTTAGTCACCGTAACGCTGCCTGATGGGAAGGTGGATTCGTTTGTGGTGAGCGCTGAGCCTCGTTGTAATACAGCCATACCACTATTGGATGTAAGCCTTGCCTTTACAGCCGAAGCTGGCACTACCTCCACGCTGGATGCACTGGATGATAAGGCCGGGCGATTAAATCAGGGAGTAGGCGCGCTTACTGACATCACGAGTTCAACACCAATAAACCCATCACGTTATGCATTGACCACCCAAGCAGGGTATGTGTATACGTTGAACCAAAGCTTTGGTATTGAGCAGGTGAGGGATCCTAATGGACACACACTGACCTACAGTGATACTGGCATTGTGCATTCTGCGGGTAAGAGCATTAGTTTTGTGCGAGATGAACAAGGGCGCATTCAAGAAATCACAGACCCTGAGGGTAATATTATCTCATACAGCCACGATGCAGCCGGTGATTTGATTGCGGTGACTGATCGTGCCTTTGCCACCACCGACTTTACATACAACAACGAACATGCGCTCGTGGACATCATCGATCCGCTAGGGCGTCGGCTGATCAGAAATCTTTATGATGATGATGGTCGGCTGATTGCACAAGAAGACGATGAGGGTTTTCGGACCGAATTCAATCACAATTTGGATGGAAAAGAATCGGTGGTCACAGATCGATTAGGCCGCACTTCTGTGCTTTTCTATGACGATCGCGGTAACGTGACATCCCAGGTGGATGCGCTTGGCCACCTTACCACCTATACCTATGATCAGTTTGATAATCAGTTAACCGAGACCGATCCACTGGGTCATACCACCACCGCGACATTTGATGATCGGTATAACCAACTTACGCAGAGCGATGCGCTGGGGAATACGGTTGCCTATGCCTATAACAATTTGGGTTATGAAACGCAGATCAACGATGAGTTGGGCCGCGTGTATGAAAACACCTACGACAGCGTGGGCAACTTACTCACCATTACTGATCCGCATGGCAACCAAGCCGGAAATAATATTAATGCGCAAGGCTTGCCATCGTTAACGCAAGACATGCTCGGCCACGAAACAACCTATGAATACGACAGCGAAGGAAATAAAACTACGGAGATCGACGAAACAGGTGCGGTGATGACCTACACCTACGATGACAACAACCGGTCATCAGAGGAGGTAAATCAGAAGAGGGTGCTGATTTTTTCATGGAAGGTCGGCGCTGGGAGTTAAACACTTTAGACGCGCCGACAAGTACTGCTGTTAGAGATAATGTTACTAAAGCAGTTAGGAAACAATCAACTCGTGTAATAATTGATGGTCGGAAAGCTGGTTTAACCGAAGCCGAGTTTAATAGAGGTATTGGAAGAGCGATTGGCTTGCAAGAAGGGCCATCTGAGTACATAGTATTATTTCCTGATGGTTTGATTAAACGATGGCCTTAATTTATGGTTGAAGATGACTTTCAAGCTTGCCGTGTCGAATTGGTAAATTTGTTATCTGATTTGAGTCGTGAGCAACTGCATTTGATCGTTTCCGATGTCTTACGACCGTATCGGCGCATCAATCACAAAGTGGGGGTTGTTGACGAGGCTCATTGTCTAGTAACAGTTTCGGCTGAATTGAATGGCTCTCCACCGTATCTTCAGCTATGGGCTTTTCCTAAAGTATCAGGTGAAGGAATCCCTTACGTCTCTGATTACAAAGAGGGTGATCGGCGTTATGATGTTGCGCCCGATTCTGGGCGCTGCAACCGTTGTGGTGTTGATGTGAGCAGTGTCGGGGGAGGGGCTATTTGCCCGATTTGTGAAAACGATATTGAATGCACGTGATATTATCAAGAGAGTCTTAAATCACAGTTAAAATTGTGTATAGGGTGGGGTTGAGGTCAATGAGACCACAACGCATCAATACAACGCTCGTGATCAATTGACCCAGACTCAAGTACGCCATGTAGGCAGTTGCGACAGGGCACTCTGCAACTGCTCAACCCCCACAATCTTTTTTGCATGCATCCCGGCACGAATAGCAGCATCCACGTTCAGTTGATTGTCATCAAAAAAAAGTATTTGAGATGCGGGTACATTTAAGCAAGATATAACGTAATCGAATGCTGCAGGATCAGGTTTAACCAGACCCATCAGGTGCGACGCAAAATAGTGGTCGAAGCAGGGTGCTAGTTTCATTGATTTCATTTTCTTATCCCAGTGAATCTCGTTGGAATTTGACAATAGTGCAGTTTGATATTGTGTTTTTATTTTGTTTAATAGTGCTATCGCACCGGGAAATGGGGCTACAGGCAGTGTCTCAAAGTACTCAAGAAAATGTTGGTCATCAACTGACAATGAGAGCTCTTTAACGGTGTTTCTTGCAAAGTCCTCCTTGCTGCACTTGCCTGATTCGAAAGATTTTGGCGCAGACGACTGTAACCATTTTTCCCAAATTTCAGAGCTGCTGAGTTCTTCGTTAAACCACTCCGCCTTGATGGGCGTTCCTTTAAGTTCAACGATTACGCCGCCAAGGTCAAAAAGTAAATGCGTATAGCTCATGTTTCAATCACTGTTTAGTCAGTCTACAAACATAGCGCAAATAGTTCGCGAGCAGGGATGATCGAACAAATCCAGTTGCCGGGTTTTAAGGGTAAAACCTGCTAGTACTGGCCGCCGTTAATTTCAATGATTTGGCCGCTAACATAGCCTGAGAGTGCACTTGAGGCCAGAAACAGATAGCTTGGGGCGCAATCTTCAGCAGTGCCTAGACGTTGTAAGGGTATTTGTTTTCGGGTGTTTTCAAGCTTTTCAGCGGATGAATAGCGCTGGTGAAAATCAGTATTAATCACCCCCGGAGATACAGCGTTGACACGTATTTTCTTTGGAGCAAGCTCTCTTGACAGGGCTTTGGTGTATGTTGATACAAAGGCTTTTGAGGCAGAATAAATCGAGGAGCCAGCGCTGCCGCCGGTCGATGCTGATATCGATACCGTGTTTACAATTGCACCATCACCACTGTCGGCCAGTAGTGGTATCAGTGCACGGGTGATCCTTACAACGGCTGTTTGATTAAGCTCGATAATTTTTGTGTAGTCATCGTCGCTTAAGGTATCAGCGGGAAAGCGACCGAACATGGTGCCAGCAATATGAATCAGTGCATCGACAGACTGTGTCTCGCCGCATACAAAATCGCAAAAACGATCTTGCCCTTCTCGTTCGGTCAGATCTGCTGCAATGGATAAGATTTTTTCAGGTAGGCGCTTTTTTGATAATTCGCTGCGCCCGAGGTGTGCAATGACACGTGCTCCCGCTGCATGAAAAGCAATCGCAGTTTCGAAGCCAATGCCGTTTCCCGCACCCGTAACGACAACCGTTTTGCCTTTGTATAACTCTGAGCTAAAACAGGCCGAGTAGTGGTGCTTGTGTTGATGATTATCGGGCAGGGTAGAGGATTTCCTGTCCGACTACGATCAAGCTGCCAGATATGCCATTTAAGCTGCGTAAGGTCGCCACATCCGTTCCATATTGTTGAGCAATTCTTGACAGGTAGTCGCCCGCCACAACCACATGTACGCTCAGCTGGTTGCTTTGATCGTTTGTTTGGACGGTATTAGCAGCGTTGCTTGCGTCGATGCTTGCAGTGCTGGTAACAGCAGCGCCTGCTGTCTGTACCGTCTGCACTTGTACCTGTGGTTGAATATTCAGGTTGTCAGAAGTTGCAGAAAGCCCGTTCGAGCCCGCTAAGTTTGCGTTGGAGACACTGCTGACAAGTGTAGGCTCACTGGTAACAGTACTTCCAGAGGACACGACGGTTCTACTGCTGGCTGGAATAGTTATAGAACTGACGTCCTGCGTATTCTGGTGCCATCGAAAAACACCCAAAGCAAGCGCTGTGCTTGCGACGGCTAAGATGACAATGTCTGATATACCAATCACTTAAAGATGCTCACTCAATGGCAGACTATTGACGCATATTACCGGTAAAGCGTCGTGGTAGGAACCCGAAGCCATCATTATTATCCAGAATTTGCGAGATGACACGATGTTACAGGTAAATATTTGCAAAGCGCTACGGTAAAAAAACCGTATTTAACATAAGTAATCAAAGAAACTCGCGGTATTTCAACGTTTCGTGCTTGGAGGTGCCGAACATGAAATTATGGATAGAAAATAATGTGGTCGGCTTAGCAATTTTACTGTTGCAAAAAATCTCTTAAAAAAACGGCGATTTCTCGATTGGACAGCGACTGATTGGATGCGTCTCGCACGGTTTGCTTTTCTTCGGCGCTCAGGCTTTGTCCGCGATGCTCAAGTAGTCCCAACACATATTCGTGCGAAAACTCAGGGTGTGGCTGCATACTTAGCGCTTTATCTCCATAGGTGAGTGCAGCGTATTGACAGAAATCGTTTGAGCCTATGACCTGTGCCTCTGGTGGCAGCGACACGATTTGATCCTGATGCCAGGCATTTAGCTTGACACTTGAAGAACCAGTGGCGTTCTCCAAATGATAGTCCACCGCACCTATAGACCAGCCACCAGAAAATTTCTCAACACGCCCGCCGAGAGCCTGCGCCATTATTTGATGTCCAAAACAGATTCCCACCATTGGGATATTCTGCTGGTAGGCATCCTTTATCAGAGATTCAAGCGGTGGTATCCAGTCGTGCTCTTCATACACACCATGTTTTGAGCCAGAGATCAGCCATGCATCGGCAGTAGAGGCATTTGCCGGAAACTCAGAATCAACCACGGCATAGGTTGCATAGTTAAAAGCATCGGGCCCGAGTAAAGCTTTGAACTGATCATCGTACTTGCCATGCTCTTCTTGCAGTGGCTCTGCAGTATGCCCGCACAACAGAATGCCCAATGTTTTTTTGTTGTCCGAATTGCTCATAACGTTAATCCTAACCCTGGAACTCAATGTCGATGCTAATTTAGTACGCCGAATCGTGTGCCGAATCGTGTTCTCAACATATTACTAATCTACGTATATTAGCAGTCTACGTATATTACTAATCTACCTGTACCATTGAATCGGGTACTGATCGCGATGCCAGATGCAAAACCGCTAAGAACGCCTCATCCTGCAATCTTCGAAGTTGAAGCCATCAACATGAGTATGGAACCGAGGATCCTCAGGGTTGCACCGGGTCGATTGTGTCATGACTGGTTTGATTGCTGGTCAATTTAAGGTTGTTGCTAATCGCATGGAGACGATGCAGTGGCGCTATACTGGCAACTCCGGAATCACGCAGCACAATAAATGACAGCCAGATCCTATCCAGCCATAGCTCTTCACAGGTTGGCACAACTTGACAGCAGTGCGCGCGAGCGTTTATTGCAAAGAGCAGAAGAAAATCTTGATCCCTTTATGGAAGGTGTTTTGCCGATAATTGAGGCAGTTCGTACTGAAGGGGATGAAGCTTTAGCGAGGTATGCCCGAGAGTTTGACCAGGCAGATATAACGGCTGGTGCCATTGCGGCAACACCGGCAGATTTTGATCGGGCAAAAGATGCGCTTGATTCTGAATTTATCGATGTGCTTGAGTTTGCAGCCGACAATATCAGAAGATTCCAGCAAGAACAGATGCCACCAGAAATGTGGATGAAGGAAATTCAGCCTGGCGTACTGGTTGGCGAACGCGCTTCACCCATCGAATCGGTTGCCTGTTATTCACCACGAGGCAAGGGCTCGTTCCCATCTGTCACGCTGATGACGGCCATTCCTGCAGTGGTTGCAGGTGTCTCTAATCCTATCGTGCTAACTCCACCGGGTGCTGATGGTCAGGTCGATCCGGCAACACTTGTGGCGGCGCGAATTGCAGGCATCGATCAAGTCTACAAAGCGGGGGGCGCACAGGCGGTTGCGGCCGCAGCCTATGGCACGCAAACCATTCCACGCTGTAGAAAAATTGTTGGGCCTGGCAGCCCTTGGTTGAGTGCCGCGAAACGTCTGCTTGCCGGGCGCATAGATCCTGGCTTGCCCGCAGGGCCCAGTGAAACTATTGTTCTGGCAGACCCAACAGCCAATCCGCTGATAGCGGCGCTGGATCTCATCATTGAATCCGAGCACGGCAGTGATAGCAGTGCGTATCTTGTGACCTGGAGTGAAGAGCTTGCAAGTAAGGCGATTGCTGCTATTCCTCGTTATTGGGACAAAATGAACGAGACACTGGCCACCTATTCTGGTGATGTGTTGAGCGGGCAGAGTGGGGGAGTTGTGCTTGCCCCAGACAAGCAAAGTGCTTACGACTTCATCAACGACTATGCGCCTGAGCACTGTCAAGTGCTTTCCACTGAACCTTACGAACATCTGGCGCATATCAAGACGGCATCAGAAATACTGTTGGGTGAGCATGCTGCAGGGTCTATCGCCAACTACCTTATGGGCCCGAACTGCGTATTGCCGACGTCGGGCGCAGCACATACACATTCGCCACTTGGAGTGGCGGACTTTATGAAAACTGCATCCGTTGGTCATCTAACCAAGGGTGGTTATGATTTGCTTGCGCCGAAGGTACACCGCTTTGCCAGCTATGAAGGGTTTGATGCCCATGCCAACGCTGTTTCAGGTATCCGTGACGCGGCGCATCGGGGCGAATTGCCTGACTAAACAAACTGAAATATGGCATTGACAATGCAATGAACGTATTGGTAACAATGGATCTAACAGTGGCCTGTTAATTAGACAGGTTGTATCGACGGTACTGTTGATTGTTAGATCGATGGTCATAACGACAAAGAGGTCAGCGACAAACGCTATGGAACGTCGAGATTGGTTGAAGCAGACTGCTGTGGGCAGCATGGTCTTAATGGGGTCACCGGCTGTCAGCGGCGAGCCTCAAAATAGCTATGAAGTCTTGCTGGAAAAATTAACAGAAGG
>CALHRQ010000092.1 GCA_938038175.1 uncultured Granulosicoccaceae bacterium
GGTGCTCGACTCATGCTTTCAACACCACCTGCAATGGCTAAATCTATATCACCACACATGATCGCTCGAGCGGCTGTACCAACTGCATCAAGACCAGAGCCACATAAACGATTCAAAGTTATAGCAGGCACCGATTCAGGCAAGCCTGCCAGCAATGTCGCCATGCGCGCCACATTGCGATT
The DNA here is from genome assembly GCA_938038175.1 of uncultured Granulosicoccaceae bacterium. GTDB lineage: Bacteria > Pseudomonadota > Gammaproteobacteria > Granulosicoccales > Granulosicoccaceae > Granulosicoccus. Next base: position 183 of record CALHRQ010000092.1, read on the forward strand.
ATCCTCCCCAGCTTGATTGGCACAACCTACAAACACATCATCTATTTGCGCAGGATAAACTGCAGGTGCAGAGGCCAGCAACTCTTTTAATACTCCTGCCAGCAAGTCATCTGGCCTAACGCTGGACAAAGCACCAGCATACCGGCCAATAGGAGTACGTAAACCTTCGCAAAGATACGCATTGCAAACAGAGTTCATAGGCTTAACTCAATCAATCTAAAAACTAAAAACTAAAAACTAAAAACTAAAAACTAAAAACTAAAAACTAATAACTAATAACTAATAACTAATAACTAATAACTAAAAACTAATAACCTAAAAAAGATACATGCTTTAACAGAAGCCAGACGTTTTTTTATACATTGATAGTGGACAGGATATCACCACAAATCAAGTAAAACGTCTTAGCGGATCAACTTCAGCTTGCGGCAACTGCCCCTTAAGACAGGTTGCATGCGTATCAAGCCAACACTCTGCCCCAGGTGTCAGTTTGTGGTACAAAGCCGCAACAAACTGTCGGCACTGTGACTCATGCTCCAAGCGTTTATAAATCAATACATCAGGCAATAACGGCTGACGCAGCAGCAAGCGCCGCCATTGATGGATTAAAAACGTTCTCAATACCAGAGCTTCAAAAGGGTCTTTTGGAGGATTGAGGGAAAAAGCATCAAATCGCTTCTGCAGGTCAGCAAAATCCTGTAACACTGAAGCCGGTGTAATTTTGTCAATTATCCAGCCTGGTATGCAATCCAGTGTTCCTGTTATCACCATTAATTCATGTTGTTTAAGTTCTGTGATTGCTTGCGCTGTTGGATTAAACAATAAGCAGCATCGGCTGGTTACTGCAATCGCATCTTGCACATTGAGTTCTTCAACGCGTATAGCATTATCAGATAATGCAATCGCCCAGTGATCTATCGTTTCTATCGTCGTATGAGAAGACGCATAGACTCTCCTGGCTGCGGCATTAAAAGGTGCGATACCCGCCTCTGTCTGGCTATAGAAACTATTCCGACCGCGTTTATCTCTCACCAACCAGTCATCGGTCGCTAGCCTGGACAATGCTGTTCTTAATGCATTGGCACTTATACCAAGGGATGATAGAACGGTACTGATGGTGATAGCAGATACAGAACCCCCTCTTACCTGAATAGAATCGCCAAAAAAAGTAATCACCAACGAGGAGGCTTTGGCCCCACCATTAGCTTGGTATAGCTTAACCAATGATGCTACCCGAGCGTTCATGGAATCAGATTTCTAATCTCAGAAACAGGCTGAACAGTAAAAGACTGAGCAGCTAAAAACTAAACAACGCAAAACTGATTTCGCACCGCATACCGGGTTTACCAGTGGAATTGGCCAAACAACGGTTATTTGCATTATTTTTGAGTAGTTTCATTGATACGAATCCGATAACACATACATAAACTAGCATAAGTGCCCCGTAAATGTTACTTTTCTACATTGTATTTAATTTAATTTGTAACTAATCTTACACAGTGGCTATGACGGCAAAAACTCACTTGCAGGAATTTCTATGTACTCTCAAGGCTTAATCGGCGCAAAAGAGGATGTGGTCGAAGATGATGCGTTTTTAGAGGCGTTTCAAAGACGCATCGATGCAGAAGAGAAAATCGAGCCTAATGATCCGATGCCTAAAGCGTATCGCAACACGCTGATCAGGATGATCGGTCAGCATGCACACTCTGAAATCGTTGGCATGCTACCTGAAGGCAATTGGATAACCAGAGCTCCCAGCCTGCGGCGTAAAGTAGCGCTCCTCGCCAAGGTTCAGGATGAAGGTGGTCATGGCTTGTATCTGTACTCTGCTGCTGAGACGCTGGGGGTGTCCCGAGAGCAAATGACAGAAGAATTACTCGATGGCACTGCAAAGTATTCTTCTATATTCAATTACCCTACACCAACCTGGGCAGACATTGGCACGATCGGCTGGCTGGTAGACGGTGCTGCCATTATGAATCAAGTACCCTTATGTCGTTGCTCATACGGCCCTTATGCGCGTGCCATGATAAGAGTTTGTAAAGAAGAGAGCTTTCATCAACGACAAGGGTACGAACTCGTACAATCATTGTGCACTGGCACATCAGAGCAAAAAGCCATGGCGCAAGATTCCCTAAACCGTTGGTGGTGGCCTTCACTCATGATGTTTGGCCCCTCCGATACCGAAAGTCAGCACTCAGACCAATCAATGAAATGGAAAATAAAACGCTTTACTAACGATGAGCTAAGACAGAAATTTGTCGATGCAACAGTGCCTCAGGCCGAACACCTGGGATTATCCATCCCGGATGAAAACCTTGTTTGGAACTCAGAAAAAAATAACACTCAAGGTGGTTATGACTTTGGTGAAATCAATTGGAAAGAATTCTGGCAAGTGGTCAAAGGGCACGGCATGATGAATCGTGATCGAATAGCTGCTCGTAAAAAAGCCTGGGATGATGGTGCCTGGGTCAGAGAAGCCGCTGCCGCATTTGCTGATAAACAACGAAAAACAGCCGACGCAGCATAGTCTGATCTGGAACGACAAGCCGACATCTACAGAGCTTTAGCCATTTTTAACAGGTTTTGATATGAGCAACAAACCCTCCAACCCTTCCCGCAGCCCCCCTATCAGCCCTTTGTGGGAGGTGTTCATTCAACCACGCAATGGTCTGCATCACAAACACGTGGGCAGCCTGCACGCCGCTGATGCAACCATGGCGCTGCAGGCAGCGCGCGATGTCTATACAAGGCGAGAAGAAGGTAATTCAATCTGGGTTGTTCCATCCAATGCAATAACTGCATCAGACCCACAAACAACTGATGAGGATTTTGAACCCGCCGCCAGCAAGGTTTATCGACATCCCAGCTTCTACGACATCCCAGATGATGTTGGACATATGTAAACATGAGTAATGCGTTTGTAAACACCTTAATCCAGCTAGGCGATGATCATCTTATCCTTGGCCACAGATTGTCTGAATGGTGCGGTCATGCGCCCATGCTCGAAGAAGATCTGGCTATGCCAAACATGGCACTTGATCTGATCGGACAGGCACGCGTGCTGTATTCATTAGCGGGTGTTGTTGAAAACAAGGGGCGCAGCGAAGATGATTTTGCCTATCTTCGAACCGATAGAGAATACAAAAACTGTTTACTGGTCGAACGGCCTAACACAGACTTTGCACACACGATGCTGCGTCATTTCTATTTCGCTGCGTTCATGCAGCCATTCTGGCTGGCTTGTGCTCACTCCTCAAACACGGATGTGCTGGCCATTGCTTCGAAGGCCGAAAAAGAGGTGGCATATCATATTCGCCATTGTGGCGAATGGCTAATCCGCCTGGGCGATGGCACAACAGAAAGTGCAAGCCGTACGCAAGACGCTGTCGAAGCACTACATCATTACACTGAAGAGCTTTTTGAACAGGACCCAGATAGACAAAGCTGTGTTGAGGGTGCAGTAGTACCTGATTCAGAGCAACTTCGGGAAGCATGGAATGCCACCGTAGACTCTGTTTTTGATAAAGCGAAACTCAACAAGCCAGAAAAAATATTCAAACAAAATGGTGGCCGCAAAGGCTTGCATACCGAAGATTTCGGTCTGTTGTTATCTCAGTTACAGTATATGCAACGGGCGTATCCTGGTGCATCATGGTAACGGCAGCACATCATCAGGCGGCTTGGCAGATAGCCGCTGCTGTACCCGACCCAGAGTTGCCCTTTCTCAGCGTGGCTGATTTAGGCATTTTACGATCAGTGTCAGAACAGGATGGAGTGATAGTCGCCTCCCTTACACCGACCTACTCCGGCTGCCCGGCTGTTTCTGTTATCGAGAATGATGTACTGGACGCCTTGCAAAAAGCGGGTTTTAACGCTCAAATAAAACGTGTTTTATCACCTGCCTGGACAACCGATTGGATCAGCGAGGCCGGCCGACAAAAAATCAAGGACAACGGCATTGCTCCCCCGGATAATTCAGTAGCTTCTTCAGAAAAAGCTCATTATCCACCCGATATATCATTAGCGCGGCCAAATGGGATCAGGCGAGACACAACAGAAACAGGTTCAAGTTCAAGTTCAAGTTCAAGTTCAAGTTCAAGTTCAAGTTCAAGTTCGAATAAATCTCCACTC
>CALHRQ010000093.1 GCA_938038175.1 uncultured Granulosicoccaceae bacterium
AAAACAAGGGATTTCACAAGCCAACCCGCAAAGGGACAGAGAAGTTCTAAGACTTAACCAGCCTTACCCATAGTGTGAAGAACACCCTGCCTGGCTAAACTGAGTTTGGGAGTTGCCTGGAAGTCACTCCAATTGCTCTAAATGATGTGGTAGATCTAAAAATGCAGTAAAACCAAAACAAAGGTATTGCGCGAGTATGAAGCGAACACAAGCCCAGCTTTGAATACAGACAAAACGATTACCTGGACTTTCTTCAAAGCCAGCGTTTGGCTGGACTTTAAGGTCGCTGATACCCGGGCAGCTCAATCACGTAACTATCGACGGCGCCTGAGTCGTACCAGTCCGAGCCAAAAATGATGCGCGTACCGGATGGGCTGATGGTTGCGTGGGGCTCACCAAAGTAGGAGTGATACCCGCCTCGGTCAGCAGACTTTCCATAGGAACGGTGGTGGGCCAGACGGCAGGTTACCGGGTTGTCAGGATCTGTATTTGCCAGATAAATTTCGGATAACAATGCAGGTGCTTTGCGGTTATTTTTAAAATAATCGAACTGGTCCTTTCGCCCGATACTGGACATGGCAACCCACCCTGGTCGCAAGTATGATACAGCTGACGCATGTGTGCTACTGGTGGTGTAAGGATAGCCTTGTGTTTCACTAATGATGGGGCGGCACCCACCAGTCTCCAGATTATGCTCAACAAGATGACCCACACCTTTGTGCGCATCACCATTGCAACCACCGGGGCTAGGGTCAAACACAACCTGGAACAAAGCATCCTGCCCATCATGAGTTCGACCAAGACTAGAGTGCTCACTCGCCTTTGCCATATCCATTTTTCGTTCGATTGTTTTCATATCAGATGCCAGAACATCTCCCTGCAACCAGAATCGCTTGCCGCTGGGTGTTGCCATTGGAGCAGACCAGTTATGCCACTCGGTACCATCACCTAGAAGTTGAGTCTTTACCTCACCAGTACTGACCCGATAAGAGAGCATGATGTATTTGTTGTCATCTCGCTGGCATCGAAAGCCAAACAGGTCGTCATCATGTGACTGCATATGCACATCCCCTCCGCCCGTAGGTTCGCCACGCTTTCCACAATACTGGCTAAAGTCGGCAATAACCGTTGATCGTTTTGCACTGACGCTGTACTGTTTGAACGTTCCTATATCGCGATGGAAACCACTGAGGTAAAAAAACTTGTCCGGGTCTGTGTGGCTCCACCAGACTTCTTCCAGATCTGAAGGAATGATGTCTAGCTGTTGAATAGGCTGGTACTGATGGCCATCGTAGATAACATGGTAGCCGTCGCCTCTTCCACCTTTGTAAAGCAACAAATAGGATTCATCCGCATTCCATGCTTGCATAGTGCTGTAGGGCGGTTTACGCACCTCGCCCTCACGACTGTCAGTGATTCGGATAACTGTGCTTCCAAAAGCCGGATCACGATAAAATTTTCTGAACGGTGGTTTAGCAACAGCAGGTATTGCAACGCTTTCAGTATGTGTGATCGCCCCGGCACACATATTGACATTGGCGGGCAATTGCCGAAGTGACACTTTTTGCAATGCACTGCTGCGAAGTGTGGTTGAACCACTGCCTGCTGATTGATATGCGCTTGAGCCGTTGCCAACAGCATTTTGAGCTATTGGATCAATCAGTTGCGACTCAACAGCTTGAGGTGCAACTGTGCTGGCAGACGCAGCTGGGAGCGTATTTACAGAATTGGAATGACCACCGACACCACGACCTTCTACACCGCAGGCTAAAAGTGAACAGGTGATTGCGACAAGTGTAAATTGACGGACCATTGCTGAAAACTACTCTCTATTCTTATCAACTGATTAGATAAAGCACTGCAGTTTGTATACCGAAGCGTGGAATCCAGTGCATTCTCAAGATATCACACGCTTTGGTTCAGCTGATATTACGACATCAACACTCTGTGCTGGTCGCTAAAACGGGTATGTCAGAATGGTATGTCGTCGTCGAATTCAGCACCATCTGCAGTCGCCATAGCAGGTGCTGCCGGCTTCTGCTGGCCAGACGGCTGTTGCCCTGCATTGGGTCGCGGCTGAAAATCGCTGGCACCCCCGCTACTACCCATACCCGCACCGCCGGTGTCTCCACGCGAACCTAGCAGCTGTAAATTATTGGCAATAATACTGGTGGAGTATCGGTCTTCGCCGGTCTTCTTATCCTGGTATTTATCGGTACGTAAGGAGCCTTCGATGTACACTTGCGAGCCTTTTCGACAATATTCGCCAGCAATCTCACCAAGCCGGTTAAACAATGTTACCCGGTGCCATTCAGTTCTTTCCTGTTTTTGACCGGTATTTTTGTCTGTCCATGATTCTGATGTGGCAATACTGATGTTGGCAACAGCACTACCGCTGGGGGTATAACGTACTTCTGGATCTGCACCCAGGTTGCCTACAAGAATGACTTTGTTGACGCCTCTTGCCATGTTCCTCTCCTCAGTTGGGTTAGTGTCCAGCCGTCTTCCATGACTGGTAAATTTAGCAGTAGCATTGCCTGCCATGATTCTTAACCTTAAGAATCTTTGGTGTGGCGATGTCCCTACCGCGCTGGCCAATTATACCTTATACCAATGGGTGCTCCTACAAAACAACGTGCAAACAGCTGCACCAGCGCGCACAAACTAATGTGCTGGCGGTTGAAAAAGCGTTTTATCTATTTTCATATACGCAACACCCTCATCCACTGATACCAGTGCATCAGCAACGCCCGGCAAGTTCATCAAGTACCCACGGGTTTGTGTCGGATCGCTCAGCTGCGAGGGTGTCAGGCGCTGCCTATAGGAGGCAAGCCTGGGCGGTGGCTGAAAACCTCGAACAGCGAATAGCCAGATAACACAAACCACTGCCAATGCACAGAACAACAAAATAAAGCCGCCTTGTCCAATCAGCCAGCCACCACCAGCGCCGCCCACAAACGCCCCAAAAAACTGGCTGCTGGAATAAACACCGCTGGCACTACCGCGTGTGCCTGCCGGTGCAAAGCGCGATAATAACGATGGCAACAACGATTCAAGCGTACTGAGAAAACCAAAAAAACAGCAGATGGCAAAAATCAAAGCAGGCAATTGGGCCGGCAGTAAAACAAACATCAGTTGTGTGAGTAACAATCCCGCTATGGACGCAAAAATAACCAACCGCATAAGGCCATATCGCTCTGCCGCAATCAACGATGGCACCATAAAAAACAAGGCAACAAGCATGGCAAGCAGATAGACCTTCCAATGTGTTGTGGGGTCTAAACCCGCATCGCGCAACAGCAATGGCACGGCCACAAACGTTGCCGTAATAAGCAGGTGCAGACAAAAGATACTGAAATCCAACTGGCGCAGTGCTGGCATTTTTACAAGATCACGCACACGCAATAAACTTGCGCCGGTATCTGCGCTGAAACCACCTTGTTCGGGGTCAGGCACCACGAGATACAGGATCGCAATGGCCGCAAGGGCCGACAAGGCAGACAGCCAAAACAAGGCTTTGAGCGAAAACGCCTGAATCAGCAATGGACCGATTAATAGAGAGAGCAAAAATGACAGCCCGATACTGGCACCAAGCACCGCCATCATTTTAGTTCTTTGATCATCCCGCGACAGGTCTGCTGCCAATGCCATCAATACCGCAGATACCGCCCCCGCCCCCTGGAGCGCACGACCGGCAATCACCCAGTAAATGGAATCGGCAAGTGCTGCCACAACACTGCCCAACACCATCAGAACCAACCCCAGGGTAATGGCTTTCTTACGCCCAATACGGTCCGACAACAGGCCAAACGGGATTTGCAACACCGCTTGAAACAAGCCATAAATGCCAATGGCAAGGCCAATCAAAAAAGGTGAGCTGTGATTGTAGTCCTCTGCAAACAGGCTGAACACAGGCAGGATCACAAACAGCCCCAACATTCTGACCATATAGATCAGTGCAAGAGACCAGGCTGCTCGGCGCTCAGAGGGCAACATTGCGGTGGAGTGATTGGAGGACAAAATGTACAGACCGATTGTAGGCAAACGAGATATATTAACAGGTAAGACCAACATTCCGCGCTTTCGACAAGTATGATTGCAAGCGTCTAACCGCTCTGGCATTTAATCTTAATGGACAGTATTCGAATACGAGGTGCACGGACGCACAATCTTAAAAACATCGATGCCGACCTACCGCGCGACAAACTGATTGTGATCACCGGCTTGTCTGGCTCGGGGAAATCATCATTGGCTTTCGATACACTTTTTGCCGAAGGCCAGCGTCGCTATGTGGAATCTTTGTCGGCATACGCTCGGCAGTTTTTATCCGTGATGGAAAAGCCTGACGTTGATATGATTGACGGGCTGTCTCCTGCCATATCCATTGAACAAAAATCCACCTCGCACAACCCGCGATCGACAGTTGGCACCATAACCGAGGTATACGATTATCTGCGCCTGCTGTTTGCGCGTACAGGCACGCCAATCTGTCCGCAACATGGCGAAACTCTGAACGCACAGACAATCAGCCAAATGGTTGATCATATATTGGAGCAACCAAAGGGCAGTGCACTGGCACTGTTAGCACCAGTGGTGAAAGATCGAAAAGGCGACCATGCAACTGTACTCGACAGTCTGCGTCAGCAAGGTTACTTGCGTGCACGAATCGACGGCACGATCACAGAGCTTGAAGGCGATATCCAGCTCAATGCCAAACGCAAACACAGCATTGACGTTGTGGTCGATCGTTTTAAAGTACGCGAAGATCTTGGTTTGCGACTAGCGGAATCACTCGAAACAGCAACCCAGCTTGGAGAAGGTATCGCCATTGTGGTATCGCTCGTCGAAGCCAGCGCCGCGTCTGGGTTGGAAAACGACACGGTGTTTTCTACCCTTTACGCTTGCCCAAAATGTGGCTATTCAATCCCGGCACTGGAACCTCGCGCATTCTCATTTAACAGCCCACACGGTGCTTGTCCCGATTGTGATGGCTTAGGTCAGAGCCTGATTTTTGATCCGGAGCTCGTGATCACTGACCCGGCTAAAAGCCTGGCCGATGGCGCCGTTCGAGGCTGGGACCGCCACACCACGTTTTATTATCAGATGATGCAGTCCCTGGCGACGCACTACGGGTTTGATCTTGAAAAGCCGTTTGAGAAGCTGGCAAAAAAATGGCAGAACATTGTGCTCTATGGCAGCGCTAAAGAGGAAATTGAATTCACACATGTGACCGAAAAAGGTGGCACAGCCAGAAAATCAGTACATGCTTTTGAAGGCGTTATCCCAAACATGCAACGGCGTTATCGCGAAACAGAATCCAATGCAGTACGCGATGAACTTGCAAAACTTATGATTGCTTGTCAGTGCAGTAGTTGCAATGGTGCACGTTTGAATGAGGCTGCAAGACATGTAAAAGTGAATGAGCATCATTTACATGACATCACGGCGGCTTCCATTAAAGAGGCAAAACAACTCATAGACACTTTAGTTCTACCAGGGCAGCGTAAAGAGGTGGGTGAGAAGATCACATCAGAGATATCACAACGATTGAGCTTTCTGGTCAATGTGGGTCTTGATTACCTGTCGTTGGATAGAAGTGCAACCACCCTATCCGGTGGTGAAGCACAACGTATCAGACTGGCTAGTCAAATAGGTGCAGGACTAATGGGTGTCATGTATGTGCTGGACGAACCCTCCATAGGATTGCACCAGCGCGATAACGACAGGCTACTCGACACGCTTAAATATCTTCGAGACCTTGGTAATACTGTGATTGTCGTAGAACACGATGAGGATGCTGTGCTAAGTGCAGATTACGTGCTCGATATTGGCCCAGGCGCAGGGCGCCATGGCGGACAGATTGTTGCCAGCGGCACCCCCGCTGCCATTATGAAAAACAAAGATTCCCTCACCGGCCAGTACCTTAGTGGTAGAAAAAGTATCGAGATTCCACCCAGAAAAAAACCGGGAAAAGAGTGGATCAGCATCAAAGGTGCAACTGGCAACAACCTCAAAAAGGTTGATGCAAAAATTCCGCACGGCTTACTTAGCGTGGTGACAGGGGTATCAGGTTCGGGCAAGTCAACGTTGATAAACGATACGCTTTATCGTCATGCTGCCAGTGTTATTAATAAAGCCAAAAATGTCATTGCACCGGTCAAGTCAATTTCCGGTATGGACCCGTTTGACAAGATTGTAGAAATTAACCAAAGCCCTATCGGTCGAACCCCGCGCAGTAACCCGGCCACCTACTCCGGCTTGTTCTCAAACATACGCGAACTGTTCGCCGGCACCAGTGAAGCACGCTCACGCGGCTATAAAACTGGCCGCTTCAGTTTCAACGTTAAAGGTGGGCGATGCGAGGCTTGCCAGGGGGACGGTTTAATTAAAGTTGAGATGCATTTTTTGCCTGATGTTTACGTGCCATGCGATATTTGCTCAGGTCAGCGATACAATCGTGAAACGCTGGACATACGCTACAAAGGCAAAAATATCCACGAAGTGCTAGAGATGACGATCGAGACGGCATTTGATTTTTTCTCCGCTGTTCCAAGCTTGCATAAAAAACTCGAAACGCTGATAGACGTCGGGCTCTCGTACATCACTTTGGGCCAGAATGCGACAACCCTGTCAGGTGGTGAAGCACAACGCATCAAACTGGCACGTGAACTATCCAAGCGGGATACTGGCAGTACCTTATACATTCTTGATGAACCTACTACAGGTTTGCACTTTGAAGATGTTAAAGCGCTTTTAAAAGTCATTCAGCGTTTACGTGATGCCGGTAATACACTGGTGATTATCGAACACAATCTGGATGTGATAAAAACCGCCGACTGGGTAATTGATTTGGGCCCAGGTGGTGGTCACAGCGGGGGCGAGATCATCGCTACCGGCACACCAGAAGATATCGCTGCCATGAAGCAATCACATACCGGGCAGTACCTAAAACGCATGCTGGGGAAAAACAAAAGCACTCAAAAAAACAAGAAAAAACGTAGTGCCAAAACCCGTTAGTGGCAAATCCGCTTACAAAGAAATTCGTATTACGATAACGCTGACTAACCCTAAATACATATAGCGGTATATCCAACTAACGATTAAATCCATCGAACGATAATTTCAGGTAGCCCTGTGTACTTCTAACTATTGGATCCTTCCAACAATGTATCTAACGACTGATAAAACCAACTAACGATTAACAACGCTAAAGAACACGTCGCACAATTGATTGCATCTCACTTACTTGTACGCGAAAAAAATCTGTCATATACCTGACATATCAACATCAGGCCCCCGCCAACACTTTGGCATTACTAAGCAGGCTTACGCGGTTTTAACTTGAAAATGAACGCATTATTCTTTTTAACAGCGTGGCCTGCCACTTGCACCAGTAAAGCGATAAATCGCGACAGAGTTCGGTATGAAATACGCACTTTTCCCACTGTGGCTGCTGCAGCTACTGACACAGGCAAAATCCTTTAAAAGTAACCGGATCATTGGCAACCTGTGGCTGAACAAATTGGGTCTGCACGTTGTACGAATCATCTTGTCACACTCCATTATGCATTTACGCATGCGCATGCTCTCCCGCGGGGTTACACCTGAGCAGCGTCAACACTTTTTTAAGCACGGATACCTTGTGCTCGACAATGTACTGCCAGCTATCGAATTTGAAGCAATCAAGCGAGAAGTGGCTGAAGTTAATGCTGAGGTGCGCGAATGCATTCAGGGTGACACACTCACGCACCGCATCGTGCTGGATGAAGGCACTTCAGAATCACTAAGCCAGTGTCATAGCATGCTTCGGGATAAAACGATTCTCAACATACACAAGTTTGGTTCTGGTAAAAACAACGTACCGGTATCTTATATACAAACTATCAAGAACCACTTTGTCGATGGCCCGTCCGATCCACAAAAAAACCTGCACTCCGATACTTTTCATCCCACAATGAAAAGCTGGTACTTTCTGGATAATGTAGATGATGACAACGGCCCTTTTAACTATGTGCCCGGCTCACACAGGCTGAGCCTGTCGCGGCTAAAGTGGGAGTACAAAAAAAGTATCGCTATATGCAACGATGGCGATCGCTATTCCAGTAACGGCTCCTTTCGAATTACACCCGAGGACCTTGTCGAAATGGGTTTTGATGGGCCTATCGCATTAAAAGTCCCGGGCAATACCCTGGTGATGGCAAACACACATGGATTTCACAGACGTGGGGATGCACGGCTTCGCAGCATGCGTACAGAGCTTTGGAGTATCAGCAGAAGCAATCCTTTTAATCCATTCCCGGGCATTGATTTACCGATAATGACAAAACTACAGAACAAGGCTCTTTCCCTGCACCGTCAACACTGCGACAGAAAAGCTGCGAAAACAGGCGGACATTCCAGCTGGCACATTGTTGAATCGCGCAATACTTTGGAAGATTCTGAATATTCTGGATCGAAGAGTTCGACTTCATCCGAGGCAGCTTGAGTTAGCTGCCATCTGTACACTCAAGTACTGTCTTACTTGGCTACTGGCTTAAGCCCCAAAATACTCGCGCTCTACGCCTCTGGTTTTTTACGTTTGTAGCATTGTAAACCTGTTTTTTTAGTTTACTATCTAGTCTTCCTGCAGATACTCAGGCAAATCCAATGACCACCCGTTCCATTCTTATTACCGGTTGCTCTTCCGGGATTGGTTACGATACCGCACACACGCTGCATAAAGCAGGTTGGCGAGTCTTTGCGACCTGTCGTCAAGTGGCTGATTGCGAAAGATTACAAAGTGAAGGTCTGGAAAGTTTTCCACTGGATTATGCAAGCACTGAATCCGTGCAAGCTGCAGCGCAAAAAGTATTGTCACTAACAGAGGGGCAATTGGATGCGCTTTATAACAATGGCGCTTACGGACTACCGGGCTGTGTAGAGGACGTACCCAGAGAGGCCATGCGTGAAGTATTCGAAACCAACCTGTTTGGACAATTCGAATTAATCAATCTTGTTTTACCCGCCATGCGCAAACGCAATACCGGTTACATCATTAATTGCTCATCTGTACTGGGCTTTGCAGCAATGCCGTTTCGTGGACCCTACAATGCCAGTAAATTTGCTATGGAAGGTTTGACGGACACCCTAAGGCTAGAACTTAAGGATACAAACATTCATGTCGTTTTGATTGAGCCTGGCCCTATTACGACTGACATACGTCGAAAGTCTCAACCCCATTTCGAGAAATGGATTGATGTTGAAAATTCTGCATGCAAAACCATGTATGAAACAGTTTTAAAGCCACGCCTTTATGCCCCTAAGGGTCAACCTGACAAATTTGAGCTACCACCTTCCGCTGTCACTAACAAGATCATCAAAGCATTGGAAAGTAATCGCCCCAGGCCGCGTTACTATGTGACGACACCAACCTGGATTGCAGGAATAGGCAAACGCTTACTTTCAAGCCGAGGTATGGACTGGCTTTGCACTCGTCATTAGCGAGTGCAAAGCGTTTACAAAGCGAGTGCGAGTACAGCCGAGTTCATACCTTGATGACATGGCGAATTATGCATGCGCCCATAAGGATGGTCTCGCTGCAAACAAAAAACGAATCGAAAACGATTCGACAAGCCTAACTGGCTTTTTTGTAGGAGACGCTGCTGCCAGCCGCGGATGCTAGCGGCATAGAAGCAACAACCGAATCTGCCACCATATCTGCAGTAGCTGCTGATAAAGTCCAGCCCAGGTGTCCATGACCTGTGTTATAGAAAACACCTGTCTGACTACCAGCACCCACTCGCGGCAGCATGTTTGGCATCATTGGACGCAAGCCCGCCCAGGGGATGACACGATCAGTGTGCGCATCAGGAAAAAGATTACGACTCCACTGCACTAAAGGCTGGATGCGATCGTTACGAATATCATAGTTAGCGCCATTAAATTCTGCGGTGCCCGCAATGCGAAAACGATCTGTACCTAATCTTGAAGTCACAATCTTGGCATCATCATCCAACAAACTCACCCAAGGTGCAGCACTCTGGCTAGCGTCGTCTTCAAGTTCCACGGTAATCGAATAGCCTTTCACCGGATAAATGTTGACACGATCACCCAGCTGCGCTGCAAAAGATCGACTCTCAATCCCGGCACAGATAACCACACCATCGAACCGGCTTTGCGCAGACTTTTCATCATCGCCCTGCTTAACGTCGATATGAATTCCGTTAGCATCACGCTTGAGAGCTTTAACCGCAGAATCGTATTGAATATCCACACCATGACGCTCAGCAGCTTGTGCAAGCCCACGTGTGAATTTGTGAATATCGCCTGTTGAGTCGCTTGGTGTGTAGTACCCGGCATAAAAATCACCCACTAAGGCTGGCTCTATTTTTTTCATCTCTTCAGTGGTCACAGCATCTCTTGCCAAACCACCTTTTTTCAGTAGATCATTTACACGAGTTGCATGGTCAAAACCTTTTTTATCCGCATAGATATGCAGAATGCCTCGCTGCTCATGATCAAAATCAATCGACTCTTTCTCGGCCCAGGCAAACAGGTGCTCTCGTGCAGCAATGGCAAGGCGCACTGTTTCTATGGTGTTCTGTTCATACTTGGGTATATTACTGACAAATTCGAACATCCATGAATACTTGTGCCAATCCGGTCTAGGGTTGACGAGTAAGGGTGCGTCCTTTTTAAGCATCCACTTAAGGCCTTTCAAAATGGTGGATACTTGCGTCCATACTTCAGCATTAGAAGCAGAGAGCTGCCCGCCGTTTGCAAACGAGGTTTGCATAGCAGCATAGCGATTTTTATCAAAAACGGTAACATCATAGCCGCGTTGAGATAACGCGTAAGCGGTGGTTATACCAGTGACGCCGGCACCAATAACGGCAATCGATTTCATCGAACGGTTCCTTATAGTTGGTCAAGCAGTGCACCCAGTAAAAAACCATTGGTGCATCCAATATGTGCCTGCAACTTAGCAACTGTGTATTCATACAATTTAATTGCGCATTAATACAATTGCACATTTAAAAATGCACATTCATACAGTTGCACGTTTGTACGATTACAAAACGGCCTTACCACAGACACTGCTATCCCATCTGTCTTGGAACCTGAGAGCTTGCACGCAGTTGGTCGAACAAACCTAAAACTGCGTATTACCCCTTCGGTGGGCAGGCTGTCTGCACGGGTTAGTAGCACATTCCCATGCCTTTAAACACAATTTGAGTCCCTGGTATTCAGGTGACTCCAGCCTCTTACTGCCTCTCTCCAGATGTCATTCGTTCGTGGTGGTCCTTCTGCCTGAGAGTTTCCTGGGCGTTGCTCCTTCGGCGCTGGTATCGGTAACCAGTCTCTCCCACCACGTACGTTACCCGTTGCATCCAGTCAATTTTGGATGCAAGCTCGATCGACGCCGGTATATTGGGCCAAACAGCTTGCTAAAGCAAGGGTATTGGACACTTAGCGAGAAAATTATCGGCTGAGATATAAGCCAGATCAAGAACGTTTTTGGTAACAGCTTCACGCAGTCGTATCGTTTCACGTCATATTGTGTGAGACTCTCCGGCAAAGTATGCTCATTTGTAAAAAATATAAACTTTCAAGTTATGGACACTAATCAGGCGAAGCAATTAACTGATGCACTCGAAGTCGTATTGATCTCACAACAGGATGAGCACGACGGTAGTCATGATATTCATCATGCCCGCCGGGTTAAGACCAACGCTCTGGAAATCGCTTCGATGGAGAAGAGAGGTGATAGCAGGGTATTAATCGCTGCCGCGTATTTGCATGACCTAATTAATCTTCCCAAA